>CAUZBD010000260.1:0-4447 GCA_963577795.1 Planctomycetota bacterium
CCCTGGTACCTGGAGTCTGTCGAGTTTGTCGACGTGTCCATGCCCGAGATAGATCCAAAACATACAGCCTTCATTCAAACGGTGAAGCACTGTTTTTCTAAATTGTCGAGGATCGGGGCAATAGGGGCTTTGCCAGTTGGCTTGGGTCATGCTGGTTTGGTATGCGGGCGGAATCTTTGAGATGAGAAATGTTTTGGTTGATCCTTCGATCATGGAGTCGATCAAAGGCCCGAATCCACCTACACCGGCAACCAAATTAATTTGTCTTCTCCAGGATGAGAAATCGCTGTTCGCTTCGTAAGCGATGATCCGCTTCACTAGGCGGGCTAAATCTTCCGGACGATCGACTGGAAGGCGACCAACTGGAATTTCAGCGACGTGGTCGCCGTCTAGATCTCCAAAAGGATTATCGGTCGCGATTATTTTATCCCCTGCGTAGGGAGTGATGATTTTGGCTTTGTGATAGTGGGTGGGGACATAATTTTTGTGGTGTGCTTCGGTCGATATCCCGCCCTCTCCGCTCATCTGGGCATCTCCGACCAGCAGGATTGCTTCAAGCGGATGCTCCGACGCGTACTTTCTAATTTTTTCCTGCAACTTGCTTGCTGAGGATTGGCTAGCAATCCGCACGACTTTGTATCCCTGGTTCCTGCGGTAATCGATCCAAGGCTCGATGGCAGTTGTAAGCTGGTCGGGACAGACCACGAGTACATCCGCTGCCGTCGGTTCGGGCCACAAAATCCCGGTTAGAAGCAGGGCTACGAGCAGGTTACGGGAGAGTGTTGCTAGCATGAGAGATGGGGGCAAATCGGGAAGTTAGAGGGGGCGGTACTGTAGTGAAAGGAGACAGTTGGATCGATAGCAGTCTATGGGTTTTTGCGCCTGATATTGATCCATTGGGGAAAGGTGGCCTAAGGTGTAAGGATAACTTGGTGCGTCGTATCCAAGAAGGTTTGTTAGGTATGGAGCCTACAACGGGTGGTCGGCATGGATGGTGGAACTATGATCGAGTCTCCAAAGATTTTCCGTTTTGCGATTCATGACGAACCGTTCACTCCCCGGTTGGTTTTCTCAGACCAACCACAAATCGTCCGTGGAAGTTTGCGGTTTGCTTCCTGCTATGAACTTGCGGCCCCGTTGCGGCGCAATATTCTCAAAGTGCGGCAAACCATTCTTGATTGCCAACAGGAAAACGGATTTTTTACTTGTCCACAGGGAACAACTCCACGATCGATTGCAGAATTTCTTCTGTGTGCCTATTGGTTGGGCTTACAGGTCGATCCGTCTTTAGAATTAATCTTTGCGGACTGCGTTGCTCGGCTTATTGAATCTCAAGACCCAAGCGGTCGATGGCCCGCCGAATTTTCTGATGTCGATCCTTTGACCACCACGCTTCTGGCTTACCTCGCCCTGAAACTTTTTGCAGTATCGGTCGCAGGTGAAACGATGGTATCTGCCAGGAGGTTTCTAATGAAATCGGGTGGTTTTAAGCATCTTGGGGGATTGGCGCAGGGCTATTTAGCTTTGTTTGGAGAAATTCCTTTTGAAAAGCTTAGCGCGGTGAGTGAAAACGAGTTTTCTCCCAACGAGGAGTATTATTGGAAAACGTTGATGCAACAACACGTTCATCGACAGCTTTGTCCCTCAGAGGCTTTGGTTGAATTGTATGTTTCTTGCACAACGCAAACGGAGTCGTGGACACTTTCGTGTATTCAGCAAAAGCTCAACGAAACGTTTCGTAAGTATTGGAAAAAACTAAAAAGCAAAACACTTTTTAAAAGAGTCTTAGAGTCGCCCCCTAGTGATGCAATCTCTTTGAACAGGTATCGCGAAATATTTTATTCGGCAATGGCCAACGAGGGTCCAGCGGGAGAATTAGATCATTCTCCTGATCTACAGAAACTTCTTGAGCGACTTAAAAATCATACCGAAGGGGTGGATGCCGTTTTGATGGCTGATGTTTCGCTCCAGGCTGCTTGTCTCGAATCTCTTTTGCTCTCGGGCTTGCCTGTCGATTCGGTCGCAGTTGCAAAAGCCGCAAAAACACTCGGCCAGGCCTCGCTGCCTGAGCAGTCGCATACTGCACAGACTTCTGGACTGCGGGCTGCGTGTCTCGTACAGCAAGCCGATTGCACCGATGATTCGCTCCCGCCCCCCATCCAATTACTTTCCAGAAAAGATGTGCAACAGGTCCTTTTTGAGGAGAGTCCTTGGGCAGAGCAGTTGGTTGCGAGTATTCCTGATCGCGTTTGTGCGCTACTGGCAACACAAAAAAGAACGGGTAGTTGGGATCATTGTCCTGTGGCAACCGCGAAGGCGCTGTCAGCGCTGTCTCTTGCAGGACTCGATTTGAGTCACAAGAGAATGGCCGCTGCCCTTCGTTTCCTTCGGCAATCGCAACGGGTGGATGGTGCATGGCACTCGGACAAAGCGGTCAATCGTATCGCTGCGACTTCGATCGTGATTGCCGCTGCTCGCAGCACCGGTCTTGCCTCGATTGACCCGCTTATCGTTCGGGGGGCAAGCTGGTTAATCGCGAATCAGCAGCCCGGTGGAAGTTGGTCTGATAAAACATTTGAATCGATCGACCCACTTGCTGATGAAGGCTTCGTTTCACTCAGCAATACTGCAGTTGTCCTTGGTGCGCTGATGGACTGCAAGTATGGAGATAATCCGTCTGTTGCACTCGGGATCGACTTTCTTTTGGAGGCTGATTTACTCCTGGCCGAGTCTGATATAGCAGCAGACTCCCTGATGTCTCTTACGGAACTTTGCCTGATCCTGCGTGCTCTATGCCGCTGGACAGCGGTAGAGAATAATAGAGATAAGAAAAAGGTTCCCACGTCCGGTTCGTTGGAGTTGCTGTCCATTGTCGATTGAAAGCCCAAGTTAGCGACCTTCGTCGAGGAATCTTGCGCAGCACCGACCCAGCAGCAATTTACCTAGGGAATGTTCGGTTATCTGAAAAGGTGTTCTCAATGGTTTGGAAGCAGTGGATCCGAAGCCTCTTGGTACGACAGGCGAAGGAACAACTTGCCGCGCGGGCTGTAGATGCGGTGTCTGATTCTACAGAAGGGACAAGCGAACCCGATGCATCGATAGACGTCGCGATTGTTGTCAATCAAACTGCGGAAGCAGGCTCCCTTCTTGATCGATTAACAGGCGTGCTTCGGATTCATCCGCAAGATTTTCAATTGTATCGAGGTGATCTTGATGGCCGTCGCGTGATGATTGCCCAGGTAGAGGGCGGCTCGCCAGTCGCTGCACGCGTAACGAAAGCGATGATTCAAGCGCACCATCCGCGGTGGGTGATTGCCGCAGGTTTTTCTGTGGCCCTCACAGCCGATTTCCGACAAGACGAATTAATCATTGGGTCGCATGTGATGGATACAAAGGGCGGGCGATTAAAGATCGACATCCAGAATACGTCGCAACAAGACAGCTTTTTTAAGGTGGGCACCGTATTAACTTGCGAGCGACGACCGAAGGATCAAAACACGCGGCGTGCACTGGCCGCTTCGCACCATGCAGACGTGGCGGATACAACCTCCATGGGAATTGCCCAGGCTTGCTGCGAAGCCGGCGTTCCTTGCCTTGTCATTCGTATTGTCCGCGAGCGATTGGAAGATCAGATTCCACGTGAGATTCAACATTCAAGCCAACAGGCTTCGTTTTCTGGGCGACTTGGATCGTTGATCGGGGGAACGCTTCGTCGTCCGGGGACCGCGCGAGACTGGCTCCATAGTAAACAGACTGCACTCTGCTGCGCTGACAGCCTCGCCGATTTCCTAAAAATCGTTATTTCACGATGGTTGCCGCCCCCGCCAGTTGCCGAGGCTTGTGATTCATCGAATTCGCTGCGGGAACAATCGGAATAACGTTCCTTTCTCAGGCGGATGCATCTTGCCTCACGCTATCCTCTTGCTGGTACAGCGATTCAGATTGCATTATGATAAGTTACACAAATGACCCGCGCTGTCGACGAGTTGGTGGGAAAATACAATGAAAATCATCTTAGCCGCACCTCGTGGTTTTTGTGCGGGGGTCGAGATGGCAATCGAGAGTTTACGGATTGCCATCGAGGCTTTCCCTCCACCGATTTATGTTTACCACGAGATTGTGCACAATAAATTTGTAGTCGAACAGTTTGAATCCGATGGAGTGGTCTTTGTAGGAGATCTTTCCACAGTGCCCAATGGTGCAACCCTTCTCTTTTCCGCACATGGTGTTTCGCCCGAAATACGACACCAAGCGAAGGCACAGAATTTAAGAGCCATCGATGCCACATGCCCTCTTGTCACGAAGGTCCATCTTGAAGCAGTTAAATATGCGAAGGAGGGTCGAACGATTATCTTAATTGGTCATGAGGGACACGACGAAGTCATCGGCACGATGGGCGAAGCTCCAGAAGCAATCGTGTTGGTAGAGACTCCAGAAGATGTGGATC
>CAUZBD010000261.1:0-4437 GCA_963577795.1 Planctomycetota bacterium
TGGAAGTTCCCTCCTCCGTTCGCCTCTGTTGCCATCCTGATGCCTTATTCGGTTGATGGAGTGGAGGCCGACTCAGCGCCCACCGCGCTAGGTTCCCTAGATTATGCGTTAAGCGCCCGGAGATTGGGAACTCCAAAATGGTGCATCGTATTGCGCACCAGTGCCGAGAGCTTCGGGTCTGCAGAGAGCGCCCAACCAATAGCGATGGCTCCAAAGTGAAGCACCTGGCCGCCCTGGGGACGGTCCCAAAAAATCAATTCTGCTGAAATCCCGTCCGTGGTCCGGGCTGGATTCGTAAAATAGTCAAACGTTCCACCCCCTGCGGTTCGGTAACCTTCAGCCAGTGTGGTTATTCCTGCAGGCTCATTGTCCGGCAGAACCGCGCCGCGAGGGATATGGGTTGTCACCGCTGCGAGGGTGGGAAGGCGTACATCCCACTCGTGCCCCACCGCATGCGGAAGTCCGCCATCCGGGGCATGGCCAAAGGTCGCGCCATTGGTAAGCCCTACTTCCTCAGGACGGTGAAACAAAAAATGGTCTGAGGCAGTGGCATAGAAAATTCCATAATCCTCTTTTTTCTGTAGCCCATCCCAGCCGATGCACGCCAAGCCGACCGTTTCGTATTCCGGGTAGCCACATTCACGCAGCAGGCTGCCGCGATTGCCATCCTGACTATGCCACGTCTCTCCCATCGGCGCAGCGCGTCGTCCGCCAATGCGGGCATCGTATTTACGGCATTCCATCACCGATCCATCCGCGCTGTAACTGGTTCGCCAGAAAAAAGTGTTCCCGCTCATCACGATCAGACTGCCACTTGCGGTAAGGAATCGATCCAGCCCGGTGAAGGCTTCGGCGGACCAGTACTCGCTGTGTCCGTTGACGATCGCGACTTTGTAACCATCCAGTATCTCGGGATCGTTGTGCAGATCCCAGTCGGTCACGACGTCATACGCGTAGCTCGCCGTGTCATCATAGACACCATCGAGCCAACGATGCGTAAAAAGCTCTCCGCGCATCAAATGACTGTAGTCGACCTCCTTGGGGCTAAACAGGTTGTCTGCGCCTGCACCCGGCCAGGGTCGATTCACACCCAGATAATAGGTCGGCTGCCCGGCTCGATGATTCTGGTAGCAGCAATAGGTGGGCGCACCGGGAAGGCTCGGTGCATTCCAATCGCGCCCCGCAGGCCGCGGTCGCGGAAAAGGCGCGCAATTGTAGGCCAGCCACGTCGCTGTGCTGCAGATCATCAGAATCGGCGATTTCGGTCGATCTGTTCCGCGTCGTACGATAAAGGTGCAATCGTATTGCATCGGCTTACCGTCCCAATCATAGGTAAAGCGACCCACGTAAACCCCACTCGTCGCAACCGCCGGGACTCTGAGGCGATGGCTTTCCTGCCATCGGCAATCCATCAAGTCGTCGCTACAGAGACGCAAGCCGTGCCCGCGGACTCCGTCCTGCGCCGGATGATAATCTTGGCCATACCGCTTTACAGATTCAGCGCGGAATGATGGTCCTCCAATCTGCCAGGTGCCATGATTGACAATTTGCCCATTCCGCTCGTGCCCACTCTGATCGGCTACGTTGGCACCATCCTCTTCATTCAGTGGCCAGTAGGCCAAGACATTTTTCGCGTCCGGCGATTGGAGTGCCTTCTGTTGATACCGGGCTTGTACCTGTGCTGTATCTAGCGGCCGATTGTAAATGACCGGCATGGCAAGGTCGCCATCTAAAAAACGCGCTGCCCCTTCAGGCCCACCCGCAGCACCGAGGCGTAGGGGCACAGGTGAAGGGGTGGGAATCCCGTCAGTTGATACCGAAGCGGTCAGCACGCCATCGAGGTAGAGCCTAACCTGATCGGACGAAAAGACAGCCACAATGTGCGTCCATACACGTCGCGCCATTCGATATTCCGTCGTCACTAGTTGTTGATTCTTTTCAGGCGATGGGTCGTTCCAAACTACTTCGATGCGGCTATCGGGTCGAAGGAGGAGGCCGAATCCTTCATTATCCTGATCCAATTGTGTCACAATGCCTTGATTTCGATTAAAACCCCACGGACGAAGCCAGCATTCAATCGTGAATCCATTTTTGAGGTCATCCTCGATGAGAGATCGGGGAACGTGAACATACGAACCGAGATGGACTGGCTGCACGGAGGGTGAAAGGTTGGAAAACCCACCGATGTTGATATCGCTCGCCGGATCATCCACTTCGCCGGCTAATTGGAGCACACGCAACTGATAGGGAACGCTGCTACTGGCGCGAAAGACGATGTCTTCGCCCGCAGCGATACTCTTTTGCGCATACGCATGCAAACCCGGAAAGGATACGCTCTGGTGATCAGGAATCGATTCCGATGAAGGCTCTTCCTCCGTTTTCCCCGTCACGGGCGAAGCATTGAGCGATATTCCTGCAGCAACCGTTGCAGATGCTTTGAGAAAATGGCGTCGCGATGTTGTAGCCATAACACGCTTCCTGAAACGGAGAATCCAACCAGAGTATAGACTCGAGCACGATCGGTGCCTATCTGGCAGGGCTTATTTCGGACCTGCTTGTCCGTAACAGAAAGTAGCAAAGACTCGCCACAAAGAGTAGCAGTCCGATGACTGCCATTAGATAGCTGAAATCAATAAAAAACGCCAACCGGGCGACGTTGGGTTCTTGGGTGTCTGCATAAACAATATCTCGATAGATCTGTACTGCAACCGATCCTGTATAGCCCAACGCGTCCATGATATAGATTGCAAAGACGGCGGTACCTACCACATGACCTTGCGCAATTAATCGATCAAAGAGGACTGATCCATAAGGTACATACGCTAAATAAGCGCCAAGTCCAACACACGTCATCCACCAGAAGCCATTGATAAGTCCTTCTTCGAGAAGCCAGGTCGCACCTCCGAGGATAACGACCCCTGCAAGCATAATGGTATAGGTTCCAATAAGTCCCCACCGGTTATTGCGGATGAGAAATAGCAGGCCCAATGGAATAAGTACGCCAAACGCAACGAGCGTCTCTGCCTGAGTGATGATCGATTTATTATCTTCGTAGGAATATTCAAGGGCGGAGAACATCTCAACCTGGTAATTGTCGCGATAATCACGGTAAGCGGTGAGAAAGAAATACGCCACCACAAGCATCAATAGTCCCCATAAATAATGTTTGATGAACTTGACGCGCTGTTCACTATCCATCGGTTCGCGGTGGGTACGCGCACGTTCATCCTCGGCGCTCGGAGGCGGAATCTGATTGAGCATCCATACCGACAGGAAGAAGGGCAATAGAAAGAGTCCCCCTACAACCGCAGGCATCCATCCTTCCGTAACTCCCCAGTCGGCCATTACATGTCTCCCGATGTCCTTCACCATACCGCTGGCAAGAATAAATGAACAACTCAGGCCGGCTAACAGCACTTCCGAAACGGTACGTCCCTCCAGATACCAGACCACCAGGCCCCAAACCATGCCGAGCGGCAACCCTGAAAGAAAGATAAAAACCACTTTCCAGTTATCAGGAACCAGTCCATAACCGACCAGCGCGGTAAGCGCAAAAAGGATCGTTGCAACAAGATAAAAAGCCCTACGCTGCGGCGAGACCTCGCTACATAATTTGATCCCGACATATTTACTTAGTGCGTAGCCCAAAATCTGACTGATGACCAGCGCGGTTTTCAGTTCGATTCCCGTGCTCAAAAAAACGAGGGCCGACCCATCCTCCGACTTAAAGGTTGCCGCTGAAAACGGTTTCCGGAAAGCATACATGCAAAAATAAGTTGAAAATGCCGCCACCATTCCATAAACGGTCAGCGTCCATCGGTTGGTATTTTGGAGATAGGACCGAAGGCCCTGGTTTGCATTATCCATCCGCATCGGCGCTCCATCCATCGGCCTTAATTATTGCGCGGTTATGGCTTTGTAGCACCATCTGTTTCACCCGCCGTGAAGGTGGATACACCCGGATTATTTTTTCGTAGGATTTTTGTCTGCATGATGTCATACCGCGTCGAGAATGCACTCTCTTCAATTAGCGATGCAAGGCCAAGTAGCGATCCCTTTGCAGCCTTCGTGGTCTCCGTGAGCTTATCAAGAAGCCTTCCATTCCTGAGGCTATGCCGGTCCACGTCTTTACGCAATTCGACCAGGGTCCCATTCTCTTCATCGAGCTGGTTTTTTCCTGCCGCATAATCTCGATTAAACTGTTCCAGTCTGTTTTGAGCGAGCTTGCGCGAAATATAGAGCTTTGTTATTTGAGAATCCGTATGTTCGTTTTCGGTATGATCGGCGCGGAGTTGACGCAATTCCCTTTTCGTCTTTAGGATTTGCGCCCCTAAGGATGCCACTGCATCGGATCGTGCCTTACAATCACTTTCCGCGTTATCCAGAATTTCCTGTGATTGCGCCCATTGTTTTTCCGCCTCCGTGATTTGATATTTC
>CAUZBD010000262.1:0-4425 GCA_963577795.1 Planctomycetota bacterium
TGTCTCCTGCCGTTTGTTGCCCTTGGGGTGAGAGTCGGAACTGATGGCTCGGCCGTCCACGGCCACGACGGATCGTTTCGCGTTCGAGCAGGCCTTGCCTCATCAAACGGTTCAGACGTTGGCGAGCCGCGGTATCGGTGACGGTAAGTTCCTTCGCCAGTTGACCTGCCGAAATCGAATCCCGCTGCCGGAGCAGGTCGAGTACTGCCCGGTCTGCCTGTTTTTTTTCCTGGGGTAGTCGCTGCATGGTCGTTTTCCAGTTGCTGTGTCCCCGTCCTGCGCGGGTGGGCCCTCGGGTCCACACGCGGCAGAGTGTCCAAATCTCCTCCTAAATATAGGGGCCAGGTTATTTTACACAACTCCACCTTCGGAAAATAGTGGGCCACCGATCAAGGCAAATCGTAAACGGTTGACTCCGCAGGAGTTCATGCATTAAAAGAGGGCACGCCCCGGGACTTTTAACACGCATCCAGAGCGGTAAACGGGGTCAAGTCGTTTAGAGCTCAAGAATCGGGGGGAGCAGGTGGCCAATCAGGAAACCGGTGGCGGTGGAGCGGGCAAGGAGCAGTGGGCGAGTCGGATCGGTGTGATCCTGGCGGTGGCCGGTTCGGCCGTCGGCCTGGGCAACTTTCTTCGCTTTCCTGGCCAAGCGGCACAAAACGGTGGCGGCGCTTTTCTGTTACCCTACTTCATCTCCCTGCTGGTGCTGGGCATTCCGCTCTGCTGGGCCGAGTGGACAATGGGCCGTTATGGTGGCACCAAGGGGTTCAATTCCGCGCCCGGCATCTACTCGATGATCTGGCGCAATCGGCTCGCGAAGTATTTCGGTGCGATCGCGCTGATGATTCCTCTCATAATCTATATGTACTACGTGGTGATCGAGGCGTGGTGTCTCGGCTATGCGATCAAATACATCACCGGAGCCTTGGTGGCTGCGGACATCAAAGCCGAGGGCCCTGCGGGCTACGACACATTTTTTGAACAGTTTGTCGGGAGCGGGGAACATGGTGCAAATTTTAGTGGGGGCAATCTGTTTCTGCTCGGGGTCGTTGCCCTGGCGTTTGTACTCAACTTTACGCTCATTTATCGGGGGGTGACCCGGGGGATCGAACGGTTCTGCCGGATTGCCATGCCAGTGATGGTCATTTTAGCGTTGATCGTGCTGGTTCGTGTCCTCACGCTCGGCACGCCCGACCCGGCCAAGCCGGATCAATCGGTGCTGGGCGGACTGGGTTTCATGTGGAATCCCCAGTTTGAGAAACTCGGTGATTTTAAGACCTGGCTGGCCGCTTCGGGACAGATCTTCTTCAGCCTTTCGGTCGGCTTTGGGATCATCATCAACTATGCAAGTTACCTGCGGAGGAACGACGATGTGGTCCTCAGCGGCCTGACCAGCAGCAGCATGAACGAGTTTTTTGAAGTCGTACTCGGCGGTCTGATCACGATTCCTGCAGCGTTTATTTTTCTCGGGGCGGCTGTCGGCGAGAAGGGAACCTTTGCACTCGGTTTTGAATCTTTGCCGAACGTGTTTGCCCTGATGCCGGGACCGGCCCTGGTGGGCCAACTCTTCGGCTTTCTCTGGTTTTTCATGCTCTTTATTGCGGCCATTACCAGCAGCGTTTCGATGCTCCAACCGGTGATTGCGTTTTTGGAAGAGGGTTTTGGACTCCGCAGGCACGCATCGGCAGCCATTTTAGGTTTGATCACCTTGCTCGGTTGCGGGTTTGTCCTCTATTTCTCCAAAGGACTTGTGGCGCTCGATACCTTCGACTTCTGGGTCGGCAGCGTGCTGCTGTTTGTGCTCGCGCTGATTCAATCGTTGCTTTACGGCTGGGCCTTCGGTATCAAGCGCGGTGCGACCGAAGCGCACCGCGGGGCGCACATCCGCATTCCGCACTTTGTGCAACTGATGCTCAAATATGTGGTTCCCATTTATCTGATTGTGGTTCTCGTAGGATTCTGTTATCAGAATCTTCCCGAATACGCGGCCAAGATCAGCGAGAATCCAGCCGCTTTGGGTTCGATTCTGTTTATCGCAGCGGTACTCATCATGCTTTTGCTGCTGGTCCGCATAGCGGGTCGGCGGTGGGAAGCTGAGGGCCGTCTGACGTACGACGACGACTAATCTGCAAATCCGTGCCCACTGGGGAGATCAAAGCAATGGACGTTCTGCAAACGGTCAGCCTTTTCGCGGAAGCGGCCCCTACAGGTGGACTGAACACCGCGGGTTTGGTTGTGATGTGCCTCTCCATCGGCGCGGTGCTGTGCCTCGCGAGCTTTTGCCTTTACAAGGTCTTTTCGTTGCCGCCAGTCGAGGTGGAGGAGCATCTCAAAGGCCCGCTCGAAATCGAGACGGGCGATGTCTCCGACGCGGACTGAGTTGGCATCGCGCGCGGAAACGACTCCTCAACGACGCGAAAAAATTCTTCCGCCGTTTCGATCACGGCCACGCGCGAGCGGAACGTGCGGGCACCGCGTCGTCCCTGGGCATAGCAGCAGGCGTATTTCCGCATCAGGACGCAGCCTTTTTCTGTACCGAAGCGGCGACAGATCAGGTCGAAGTGATGCAGCAGCAGTTGGCGCTGCTCCTCAAGCGACGGTTCTGGCGGGATCTGTTCGCCGCGTAGCGCCGCCTGCGCCTGACGGAACAGCCAGGGCCGACCCAGCGCCGCGCGCGCAATCATGACCCCATCAATAGCGTAGCGACTGAATGCCTCGAGCACCGCACGTGGAGAATCGAGATCGCCGTTTCCAATCAGAGGAATTTTTTTGAGGAAGGGTCGGATTTCTGAAATCTTTTCCCAGTCGGCACTTCCCTTAAAAAAGTCGGCTGCCGTGCGGCCGTGTACTGTCAGCGCTGCTCCGCCCGCTCCCTCGACCACCTGGGCAATGTCGATCGCATTGATTTGATCCCGCGTACAGCCCAGGCGGATCTTTGCCGTTACCGGCACGGGCTTGCAGGCTGCGGCCACCCGCTCGATGATTTGCCCCATTTTTTCGGGACACCGCAACAGATAACTGCCACTCTTGGCCCGCTCAGTCACTTGCCGCACGGGACAACCAAAGTTGATGTCGACCACCGTGACTTTCAACTCGTGTGCCAGTTTCGCCCCGACCGAGGCGAGGGCCTCAGGATCGTTGTCCCAAATCTGCACCGCCAGCGGCCTCGGTTCATCGGCCACTCCCCAGAGCCGTTCCGGTAGGTTGCCGGAGTGACTTTGCAGGCCCAAAAAGCCTCGGGCACTGATCATTTCGGTTGCCTGCAGTCCTACCCCGCCGAATTCCCGCACGATCTGCCGAAAGGCGTAGTTGGTAAAACCCGCCATCGGGGCCTGCAGCAGCGGGGGATCGACCACGACCGGACCGATGTGCAAGGCTGGCAATTTTGGTATTGGCGGGATTTCAATCAATTCGGCGTATCCAAATAAGGGTCCTGTCCCATCTGTAACTGAATTTTCTTGCGGAGTTTCTCATGGTACATCAGCGACTTGCGTCCGCGGAAGTGACGTTTTTCTACCTTCTGCTGTGCGCGTCGGAACCGGCCATTCCAATTGCCGAGTGTTCCGATTTGGCGCTGCCCTTGCTGTGTAAGTTTTTCAGCCTTTCTCGGTCCAAAGCCGCTCTCGAGGATGTCATCGTCGAGTGCGGCGTAGCGGCGGAAGGTGCCCGGATCGCCCTGCCGACCGCAGCGGCCAATCAGTTGCCGGTCGATACGCGCCGATTCATGCCATTCGCTGCAGATGACATGCAGACCGCCGAGTTTGCAGAGGGCTTCCTGTTCGGCACCGAGTCGCGTCTCCTGGCGAATCGTTTCAATCATCCCTTCCCAGCGTTCCCGGGGAACTTCCAACCGGCTTTTGAATTGCTGCTGGAGTCGGGACCATGCCATTTCCTCCGCATTGCCTCCTAAAATAATGTCGGTACCCCGCCCTGCCATATTCGTGGCAATCGTGACCGCTCCCCGGCAACCGGCTTGGGCTACGATTTCTGCCTCGGCGGCGATATGGTGCGCATTGAGGATGTGGTGTTTGATCTCCGCCTCTTCGAGCAGTCGCGCGAGCTGTTCTGATTTATCGATCGTACGCGTCCCGACCAGCACCGGGCGACCGAGTACGTGCAACGTGCGGATTTCTTCGACAATCGCCGCCCACTTGCTTGCTGCATCGGGATGGGTCGAACTGGCCCACTCCGCGCGAATATTCGGCTTATTGGTCGGAACGGCCACGACAGCCAGATCGTAGATTTTTTTCAGTTCCCGGCGACTGCTCGTGACTGTTCCCGACATGCCGCAGAGCCTACGGTAGCGACGAAAATAATCCTGTACCGTAACGCGGGCCGCCTGACCGGTTTCCACGGTCACTTCGACGCCTTCTTTGGCCTCGACCGCCTGATGGATGCCGGCCCGCCACTTGCGCCCTTCTGAGA
>CAUZBD010000263.1:0-4418 GCA_963577795.1 Planctomycetota bacterium
TCCTGTGCACGGACAAAAGTTTTGTTGAGTCCGCCCTGCTCTGCCAGATTTACCAGGACTGGGTTAATGTACCGCTGAAAGAGCGTGCGGGCACGGCGATTCTTTCTTTGTTTGTCTTCGTTCTGCTGCCGCGTGTTTCGCTTTTGATTGGATTCTTTTTCTGTTGCGGTTGCAGCATGCCCGTTGGAAATCTGCCCGTTGGTTTCCTGTCTCACCTCTCTAGCAACCCGCTCAGTTAAACCGTTCGAACGGTTTTTTCCGTCAGTTTCTGCTGTGTCGTACGATGCAAGTTCGTCGTCCAATGCTTCAGAATAATGCCGACCGACGACTTTATTCATGCTTGCCCATAGCGAATCGGCAACCGGTCGACCAAACGAGGAGAGTTGTGAAAAGGAAAAACCGTGTTTGGTCGCAATCGCCCCAATCTCGCCGATCCGCTCCACGCTAAGATCGCGACCTAAAGAAAAACTTTCGGTACGATCTTCAAGCGCAAGGTTAATTGTCTCTGCAAGACATCCCGGCACGAGGCCAAAATGAAAACTGAGTAGCATGGACTTACCCAAAAAACTTCTGGGTACATCGACTAAACCACCCGAAACGACGAGCACATTGTCCCGACGCCGCGTCGCCCGCGTAACATCTGCAGGAACCCCAACGTCGATCACAACGCTGCCTGTCTGAAGCATTTCTTGCGCAATACAATTGCCACTCGAAGTGGCTGAAAGGATCAAACGCGATTGCGCAAGCGCAGTAGGAATATCGAATAACAGTTCGCTGTCGAGATCACTTGCAATGCGGCTAGCTCGCTGCGATGGTCTGCGGGCGACCATAAGCATCTTGCCTACTTTCGCACGAAGCATCCGCGCAACGGCCGTTGCAATGCTTCCGGGAATGCCGATCACCGTGACTGTCTCTTGGGAAAGATCAATATCTAATTCGCCACACGCGTGGTGGAGGTTTTTAAGTGCGGCATACACTGTCAGGCTATTGCCTGTGGTTACAGGAATCGGACTATTGTCTGCAACGTACTGTCCGTGTCCTCCGACGACACTCGTCAGGGATCCAAGCCCGACAATCCCTGCACCCCAGTCGGCAGCCATTTGTACGGCTGCTTGCGTGTGTTCAATTGCGGTTGCCGGATCTTCAAGAATATTTTTTGGACTACAGGGGATTTCGTAAACGCGACCCTCGGCAACATGGCCAGTCACCGTTTCAAGTTTGGAAAAATGATCCAGAACAATGGGGCCTTTCGTGGCACGCCCGCCAAAGGCAATCCCTTCCGCCACGCTGCTTTGAACGTAATCACAAATTTCGAGAAGATTCCCATTTTCCCAATGGGATAACAACTGCCCCCCGTCATCCATCTGCCACAGGGCTTTGCTTTCCTCAGAAAGAGGATGCACTACAAAAGCAAATTTCATTAGTGGACTAGCCAGATAGGGTGATGCGTACTTGTCCGATACTCTTCAAACGCGGGTAAATGTCACGATCCATGTCGCGCATCCAAGCACGCATACCCACGTACTCTCACTAATCCATCGCCTTATCGCTCCGTGCGACTGATCAGAGAAAACCATCTTTGGCACTCCCTGTTCAGCACCACCAGCATACCCCCCCTCCTAACGCTATTCAACCAATTATGTTCGTAAATATGGACTTTAAATGGGGTAATCATTTTCTTGTGGCCAAGGAATTGCCATAATCGGCGCAGTCTTCCGGAATCGACGCAAATCGCGGTTTCTCCTTTGCACGGTGTCCTCTGTGGTCGCATCGCGGGAAAGAGTGAAAATATCTGCCTGCCCAACGCCTACGCAGCGGTGGTATGATGGCGGCGACGGATAAGCGATCCGGATCACCTTAACCCGATTATCGTTTCTACGAACCCTCCTTCAATAATCACTACACTCTACCTGCCAATAAAATCCCCCCTCGCGTTTTTTTCTCCTCTGCGTCTCGACCGATGGAATCCATGGTATGTCGGAATCGAACCGTTCAACCTTTTACGATCGCAGCTACCTCTGGATCTTGGTCGCATCTCTACTCTCGCTCTATCCGATCACTTTGGGTGTGATTAAATCGGAGGAGACAAACAACAACAACATTAAACAATGGCTTCCCGAAGACCTTGATGAAAGAAAGATCTATGACGAATTTCGTGCGCACTTTGGCACCGATGAATACGCTATCGTAAGTTGGCAGGGTTGTACGCTTACAGATCCCCGCCTCACCGAATTCGCCTCTCTCGTTCGTAACTATGAAAATCAATCTGGGGAAAAACTTTTTTCAAAAATCACGACTGGGCCTGCATTACTTGAGAAACTACAACGTAAGCCATTTGATTTAAGCGAAAATCTTGCTCGCCAGCGGCTTCAATCCATTCTGATTGGTGAAGATGGCAAAGCGACGGCAGCGGTTATCGAATTAACCGAAGCAGGGGACGACGACCGCCGGGATGCCATTGAATCACTTGAAAATATACTGACAAAAGATGTTGGGATTCCCTCGCATGAGATTCACATGGCGGGAGACGCGGTCACCAATGCTGCTGTGGATGTGGAAAGCCAGAGAGCAACGGATTCACTTGTTGGTTATTCCATGCTGATTGCACTCGCATGTGCAGTAACCAGTTTTTTCTTCGCCCACGGCCGACGGTCCGATCATTGGTGGCGCGGTCTTTTATACAGCTTTACTTTGGCGATGCTTGTTTTCTTCGTTGCTGTATACAGTGCCTTGCTCGCTCAATCACTCGTACCTCTGCTCGGTGGTAGGGTGAACCTCGTTCTGGTTGTGATGCCCGTGTTGATTTATGTGCTCAGTCTTTCTGCCGGTGTGCATCTGATCAACTACTATCAAGACAGCGTTCGAGAAATGGGCACAACACGTGCACCTCTGGAGGCAATCCGTCTCGGTTGGCTGCCCTGCACACTTGCGGCTGGAACAACCGCAGTCGGTTTGGCATCGCTCGCTGTAAGCAAAATCATTCCTGTGAAAGATTTTGGCAAGTACTCAGCCATCGGCATTGTTGCGAGTCTTGCCGTATTGTTTCTGCTTTTACCAGCCCTGCTGGTCATGATTCAAAAACTGGCAAGAAAATCCACCGAAGGCATGGTCGCGCAAGAGGCGGCCATTCCACAGGGACCCTTTGATCGGGCAGTGGAATGGATTGCCAAACGGGTCATTCATCATCGCTGGCCAGTGCTTTGCATCTGCCTTGCACTCCTCGTATTTTTTGGCTGGGGTGCGCTCTACATCAACACCTCCGTCAAGCCGGCTCGTTTTTTCGATCGAAAACATCGACTTATTCAGGATTACGATTGGCTGGCCGCTCCAGAACGATTTGGCAATCAAATTCCGCTCGAAATTGTCGTCGCGTTTGATCGCAAAAATTCCCCCCTGACGACCCTCGGACAGATGCAACTCGTTGCGGCAATTGAAAAAGAGCTTGAAATCAATCAGCCCAAATTGATCGGCAACTCTATTTCAGCGGTAACGTTCGCGCCCGAACTCGACGAAGGGCACTATACCCGATACGTCATGAATAAACGGTTGGCAGCGAATCGAAAAGATTTCCGCAAGGTGCATTACTACAGTTACGAAAATGATGCGCATAACGTTGCTCCCATTCCCTCTGCCGCAGACAAAGAGGGCGTGGCAGCGCAAGGCACGGAGCAGGAACCTCAAACGGGGGAAGATCTTTGGCGAATTAGCGCACGGATTCGGCCTAGCGAAAAAGACTACGATGAAGTTGTCACTCAAATTGAAAAGCATGTAGACGCTTATCTGGCAAAGCGCAGTGCGGCCAGTCAAGAAAAGCAGGAAAAAGCCAAACAACATTTTGAAAAAATAAAACAATGGGTGGCCCAGAAGATTGCAACTGAGAACAAGGCCTGTAAGGAAGCGGATGACGAACAGGCATGCCAGGAAAAAGTTGAACAAAAATATGATGTGATGTTAGCCAACCAGAAAAAGAAGTTTGGCAACGTTATGCGACTGGCAGCCGACGACACTTTGGGCGTCGATCTGGAATATACGGGAATGGTGCCACTCTTCCATATTGCCCAGCGCGAATTGCTTAACGGGCTCTTCAAAAGCTTTGTCGTCGCCTTCTTATTGATCGCGATCATGATGGTGATCTGGTTCCGCAATCTCTCCTCGGGACTCGTAACGATGCTGCCCAATGTATTTCCGGCCGCGGTTATTTTTGGCTGGATGGGCTGGACTGATCGAATTGTTGATATTGGATCCATGATGACCGCAAGCGTAGCAATGGGAATTGCGGTGGATGATACGGTCCATTTTTTAACGTGGTTCCGTCGAGGAATTTCGGCGAGAATGAGCCGAACAGACGCCGTCCTCTACAGTTACCAACGCTGTGCCCTGGCGATGACGCAAACCACGCTGATCGCAGGGTTCGGCCT
>CAUZBD010000264.1:0-4415 GCA_963577795.1 Planctomycetota bacterium
AGAGATATAAATTTTTTTCGACTTATTCGAAACTTTTGAAGGCTATATCCATTTCTTCTTGCTAGATGACCTGATGGATCGTAACAACAATATTCAATTCTACTTGCCGTTTGATGACTTCAAAATGTGCCCAACGTTTTCTGATGCAGATGATTATCTTTTGTATAAGCAAGGAGTCACGAAGTTTATCGACTCGAGAAATGAGAGAATACGCAATTATCTATGCACATGACATTACATTGCCGATGAACGCCGCCAACAAATCGTGGCCGCTAGGCCCGGCTTTGCCCACGTCACCTTCGATGTTTTTGCACAATTGTCTGGTTTCCATACAATGAGTGTGTGATTTAACTTTTAATCCTCGGTGTGGGCGGTGACGGCCACACCCACCATTGGTGGAGCAAATTTATCACCGCCATTCTAATTGCAAATGCGGGCGTTCCGATGATCACGTTGCAATTGCCAGCGATGATCGTCGCGTTGGCACCGATCGTTCTCTTGGAAGGCGTCCTTTCTCAGCGGTTGCTATCGCTCTCGCCACGCCAGGCGTTTCGCGGAATCGCTTGGGCAAACATTGCCTCTACGTTTCTTGGCATTCCCTTGGCTTGGATAATCATGCTGGCAATCGAATTAATAAGCACCGGCGGAGGAGCACAGAACCTCGATACACCTCTAGCAGTATTCAAAGCGACAATTCTTCAGGCGGCTTGGTTATCACCATACGAGGGGCTGCATTGGAGAATTCCCGTTGCCGCCCTTGTCCTGTTGATTCCTTCGTTCTTAGTGACTGTCATTGTAGAACGGCTTGTTCTTGTTAAATACTGGAAGACGGTTGATCGGGCGCAAATTGCAAAGACTGTGTGGCTGGTAAATTGTGCATCGTATGCCGTCCTGGGTTTGTTCATTTGCGTATGGCTGGGATTCACATTGTGAATTAGACGGGGGTAGTTGCCACCAACAAGTCGTGGCCGCAAGGCCCGGCTTCGCCGGGTCACCTTCGAGTTTTTGCACAATTGACCGATTCCCATACAATGAATGTGTGATTTAACTTTTAATCCCCGGTGTGGGCGGTGACAGCCAGACCCACCATTTTCCGTTTTCTTGTCTCGATTATCTTGCACGCGCAAGTAGAGAAAACGTAACCGACAGCTTGTGGTGCCAGGCTAATGCCACCACGTAGAAAATCCGGTCGGGAATAACTCTGGCGAGAACGGCAGACAATAATTGAAACAGCGGCAGGGCTGGTGCTACCGGTCCTTCCTGTCGCCATTTGCTTGGTGTCTAATGCTCGGCGATCATGTGGTCTTATTCAGGGAGCGCAGCATGCACCAAGTCCGTCCTTTCCTCTCGATCGGTTTGATTCTCTCGTGCGTTCTTGCCAGCCGCACCGCCTGCGGTTGCACGGGAACGGCGCTCGTGGCGAAGGATGGCTCGGTGGTGGTCGGGCGCACACTCGAGTTCGGCATGCCCCTCGACTCGCATCTGATCGTACATCCTGCCGGAACGTCGTTTGTCGGCCAGACCCCGAGCGGTCAGCCGGGACTCACTTTTTCGGCCCAGTATGGTTTTGCGGGCATTACGGTGAGCGACGATGGGAGCCTGATTGTAGACGGTACCAACGCGCAGGGGCTCAACGCGGCGGTCTTCTATTTTCCGGGCTACGCGCAATTTCCACCGGCGACCGCTGCCAACCGCAAGCGCGGTGTCTCTCCCCTGCAGTTGAGTACCTGGATTCTGGCCAACTGTGCGACCGTCGCGGAGGTGAAGCAGAAGATCGACCAGGTGGCGGTGCTGGGCGTTTATTTAAAATACATGCAGATGATCCCGGAGATGCACTACAAGATTCAGGATACCTCGGGGGCATGCATCACGATCGAACCGAGCGCCGGCAAACTCAAAGTGTACGACAATCCGCTGCGGGTGGTCACCAATTCGCCGGGCTTTCCCTGGCACATCACGCATTTAAACAGCTTTCTCAACCTCACGCCTGCTTACCCTAAGGCGAAAACGATCGGCCAAGATACATTCGCACCCTTCGGCCTCGGCGGCGGCTTGTTCGGTCTGCCGGGCGATTTTACGCCCCCTTCGCGTTTCGTGCGGATGGCCCTCTTCACTCAAAATTATCCACAGCCTGCCGACGCGGCCCGCGCGGTGGGATCGACCTTCCACCTGCTCAACAACTTTGACATTCCACGGGGTTCCAACATGCCTCCGCCCCACACGGCTGAAGCGGAATCGGACTACACGAGTTGGACGAGCGTGAGTGATCTGGCAACGTTGCAGATACACTGGAAAACCTTCGGGGACCCTCGGCATAAAATGATTAATCTGGGGCAGGCGCTCGCAAATGCTGCGGGAAAATCGAAACAGATTTTCCTCGGTCCGCAGAAACCTGAGGCGAGTGGCACTTCGCTGAACGTGACGAGCAAACTGAAGTAAGTCGTGTCGCCTGTTTGCGCCGATTGCGGGAGAGGATGGGCGATTCACTGCCACCAGATCGACCGCACAAGACAACCCGAAACATGCACGAAAAAATCCTCGCCTATCACATCGATCTCAAACATCCGATGTGGACCGCGGCATATCTGGAACAGACGGCTCGCCTACTGGGTGAGTTGGGTTACAACGCCGTCCTCTTAGAGGTGGAAGATAAACTGCAATTTTCTGCCGCGGCGGAGATTGCCGATGTCGATGCACTTTCGCTGGCAGAAGCGGCGGAACTGGCGGCGATGTTCGCCCGCCATGGGTTGGAAGTCATCCCGCTCGTACAGACGCTCGGCCACGCGGAGTATGTGCTCAGCAAGGCGGCCTACGCGCACCTCCGCGAAGATCCACAGGTAGTCAGCCAGTACGACCCAGTTTCACTCGAGGCCCGGCAGTTTATTCTGCAACTGATCGACGACGTGATTGCGGCCTTCGGACCGACCACGCATATGCATCTCGGTGGCGACGAGGCGTATCACTTGGGCCAGAGCCCGAAACATGCCGCGCGCCTCAAAGCGCGGGGGGTGGGGGGCATCTATTTGGACCACATGCGGCCTCTTTTCGAGCACGTGTTGCAGCACCGGCTGCGACCGGTGATCTGGGCCGATATGATCCTGAGCGATCCAGAGATCATGGCCGACTTCCCTCGCGAGGTGGTCCTTGCCGACTGGGATTATTTCACGCGTGCAAAGCGGAGCGAGACGATCACCTTCTTTCAAAACGCCAACAGCATCTGGCGTTTGCCGATGGCCAAGTTTCAATCTATGCAGATCCCCGCTTCCTTCCAACAGTATCTCCAGCCGTACTGTATCGATTCACAATCGGCAGAGGATGGTCTGTTTCACGGCTTCTACACGGCCGACGCGCTGAAGGAGGCCGGTTTCACAGTCTGGACTGCTTCGGCGGTTCGTTGTATCTACGACTCGGTTGCCATTCCGCAGGCAGCTCATCTGCAAAACGTGTTTCATTCGACCCAAAAAGGGTTTGCAGATGCCGACGGTCAGCTGGTGACCAGTTGGGCCGTGCGCTATGCTCATCCCCAGCTTGCGGTGCCGGCGATCCGAGTGGCCGCCGCTGCGGCAGACGGAGCGGACGAGGCGGCAAATGCGGTCTGGCTCGCCGACTACGCCGCCAAAGAGTTTGGTGGCGATGGCGCCGATTTTTCCATCGCGACGCAACTTGCGGGCGAGCCGCTGCCGCTGAGCGAATCGCGAACGCTTACGCAGGCCCGCGCGTTGCTGCGGCAGGGCTGCGATCCTTTTGCCCAACTCCTGACCGATCTGGCAGCGGGCAAGAGTGACCTGAACCCACCCGATTACGTGGCGGACCCGTCCGCTCACGGTACACCGGCAACGCCTGCGGTGTGGCGCGCGGCGCTGGTGGCTGCTCTGGAGCAAACGCGGCAGCGACATGCCGACGCGCGCGAGCGGCTGGTCGATTTGCAGCAGCGTGCCGAGCGGAACCGTGAGACGCTCGACCTTTGGCTCGAGGGGATCGATTGGCTGTTATTTTGTGCCGATTTTCAGCTTGCCGTCTACGGCGATGGTTTGGAACGTGTGCGTGCAGAATTTGAGCGGCGTCTGCACACCCTGCGAGAAAACACGCGCAGTCTCTGGGAAAAAACATTTTGCGAACATGCGCTCGGGGCCGAGCTCGAGATGCGCTACGCCTTTTTTGACGAATACCTCGGTAGCCGTTGAATCAAAAAGCGGGGCATGCGACCGATTTCGGGTATTTTTGCGAATTCTCTTCCCTTTTTTAATTTTACTTTGACACTCCTCCATGATTTCCGGTAGGATGCGTGCATAAACATCTGTACAGGTACCTGCCATGTCCCACCCGCCTCAATTTTTTCGGCCCGGCACCTATAACAGCGGCCAGCCCTACGCTCCGGCACGCGGTCGCTATGCCCCCCGCCTGCAGTTGGAAAA
>CAUZBD010000265.1:0-4413 GCA_963577795.1 Planctomycetota bacterium
TGTACCGGCGCGGCCAAGTTTTGTGTGGAGCGCGCGATTAAGCACTGCAATACGCGGGTGCAGTTTCAGCAGTCACTCGGAAATTTTGAACTTGTTAAACAGAAACTGGCCTACATGAAGGCAGGCGCCTTTGCCATGGAGTCGGCAACTTACCAGACAGCGGCACTCATGGATTCGGGGGATGGGGACTATATGGTCGAGACCGCGATGCTCAAGGTTTTTGCCACAGAAGTCGTTTGGGAGATTATTAACGATACGATTCAGCTTTTTGGTGGGAAGGGCTATTTTACCGATGAGCCTTTTGAGCGGATGATGCGAGATGCCCGCATCAATACGATTGGCGAGGGAGCAAACGATGTTCTCAAGGTTTTTATCGCTGCAGTGGGCATGCGCGATGTAGGCATGGATTTACAGGGTGTGCTTCAGGCACTGAAGAATCCGTTTGGAAACGTCTCGACACTAAGCCGCTTTGCAAAGCGGAAATTGGGATCACTCGTCGTTTCACCGCACGTACCCGTCAAAAATGCGATTCTCACCGACGATGCTACGAAGTTGGGCGGCATCGTGGGTAAACTTGGTAGTAACGTTGAACGGTTGTTGCGCAAGTATCAGAAAGATATTGTTGACAGTCAGTATCACTTGCGACGAATTGCCGATGTTGCGACAGAGATTTATGTAAGCGCGAGTGTCTTGAAGCGGCTCGATTTTCTGCTCGCTGGATCAAATGGCGAGGCTGGTGTGCGCGAGGATGCACTTCTGACCGGGCGCTACTATCTGTGCACTGCACGGCGACGAATGCAACAAAATCTTAATGATCTCTGGTTGAATGACGATCAAGAGACCACAACTCTTGCAAACCAGATACTGGCGGCCGACCGCAATAACCAATGATCGCTCGGAGCTTCGCGGGGAGGGTTGTGCCGAAACTCTGTATGCTTCTTTTCAGCGGGATGTTTTGTGCTGAGAGCAGCTACAGCCAGTCTGACAGGTCAGTTTGCGAAGAGGGCAGGGGACGGACGGCTGACACTTGGCGCAGTAGTCGTCACAATCCCGGCAGCAGACCTTACGCGTGCATGGCAACGGTTTGCCACAATAATCGTCGCAGCATTTCATTTTTACGTCGCGTGTGCAGGGGACGGTTTTTGGACAATAGTCATCGCAGCAGTATTTCTTGACGCAATCTGGCACACAGATTTTCCCCTGAAATAGTCCACCTTTGCAAAGCTCGGCACTGGCCGGCAAGGAGCACAGAAGTATCAGGATGCCGCTTATCCAAAAAGAGTGACGGGGCATGGTGCTGACTTGGGATGGAGAAAGGAAAATAGAAAGCAGGGCCCGACATCACGGGGCCGAATGTTTCTATCTTCGGAATTCAGTGATCCATGTATCGAGTCTTTCTGGAAACTTGGATTTCCAGACACCAGCATGCTGTAAAAATGACTGCTATCAGTGACTGTAGAAGCAGACCATAAGCAGTTGCAATCGCCGGGTATTAGGCGGCATGCTTACGCTTATGTTGCATCTCGACCGGTGGGCGCTCGTCCATAGAGAGTAGATCCCTAAGATCATAGCGACCTCGATCAGCCAGTGGACGGGCAGTGGGATAGGTCCGTATTTGATTCTTCTTGGAGGTGCCAGCTTCCGCCCACGCTTCCGCCTCAAGAGTCATTCGTTCGAGGAGTCTTTCGGTCCTCTTTCGGTGGTATTCGATACCTTCCCGGTCCAAATCTCTGGGAATCCAAATACGAGGGCTTGCGACAATGCGGGCACGAGCGAATGGTCGAGGGACAGCAAATCGATCCCAGGTAGATAACCTCCAGGGACGATCGTGACCGAGGCCCATTGCAATAATGGGCATTTGGAGTTTCGAGGCGAGATAAATGCAACCAGCAGCCAATTCTCTCCGCGGTCCTCGGGGACCATCTGGCGTGATGGTAAGGTGCATAGAGCGACTTTTATGAATCATTTCTCGAAGGGCACCATCGCCACCACGACGTGTCGAACCTCGGACGAAATCGAATCCGAAGTGCAAGGATAGTCGCGACAGAATATCAGCGTCCCTGTGTCGGCTCATCAACATTGCCAGATCACAATTGCCACGTAGGTACATGAGCAACGGTATGTATTCGTGCCAGAAGATGTAGATTCCACGCACGCGACAATCAGGCGATGCGGGATCGATCGAAGGGTCATATAGGGCAGCCTTGTAATCGAGCGTTGACATCCAGCCACGAACGACCCCTTGCGCGATGAGGGCGATCGTTTTATTGAGGAGAGGATGATTCAGCTTCATTGTCTATTCTCAGTGTGGGGTCGTCCATTCACCACGAAAAACTTCTTCCGCAGGACCGGTCATATAGACATGATCATTTTCTGCCCACTCGAGTTCCAAATCGCCGCCCAACAGTTGATTTGTGATTTTTCGCTCGGTCCGCTCGGTTAGCACTCCCGCAACACAGACGGCACTTGCCCCAGTTCCACAGGCCAGCGTTTCACCAGATCCACGTTCCCATGTACGTTGTCGTACTTGTCGACGATTGACAACTTCAACAAACTCGACGTTCGTGCGGTTGGGGAATCGTTCATCTCGCTCAATGATTGGGCCGAGTCCCAAGACGAGATCATCCGTTGCCCTTTCAACGAAAACGACGCAGTGCGGATTGCCCATCGAAACGCACGTCACCCGAATTGCTGTTCCAGAGGGTCCGGCAGCACCGACAAGCGGAAACGCTTGATCGACGACAGGACTTCCTGGGAGCAGTGTAGGAATTTTTTCAGCCTCTAAAACAGGACGACCCATATCAACCCGCACCGAACGAACCCGTTCCTGTTCCGTTTGGATTTCCAGTTGTAAATCGCCGCAGGCCGTTTCGATCGTCAGCTGTTGCTTCGCGACGAGATCTTCTTCGTAGAGATATTTGGCGACACAGCGAATTGCATTTCCACACATTTCTGCTTCACTTCCATCCACATTGAACATCTGCATCCGTGCATCTGCCTGCTCAGTCGGATGGATCAAGACAAGTCCATCGCCGCCTACACCAAAGTGACGATCCGAGATGGCACGCGCAACTTCCGCAGGGTCGTCCGGCACACTTTCTCGAAAGCAATCGACGTAGATGTAGTCGTTGCCCGCGCCTTGCATTTTGATGAATCGCATAATCGACACTAGATGTGGTTGTAAAAGAAGATGTCAGGCATCATTGTATCGGTCTGTGTGTATTTCAGCAACGAACACTTGGTCATGGCCTGCCTTGCGAGCGCATGGAAAAGTGTGTTACGCATCTTCTCTAACGTTTCGGGATCCACTCTTGAATCCAATCATTGGTTTTGCCGATGATATTTCTTTCTTTTTCCGCCTCCGTTTGCATTTCCTGGACAGCGCGTCGCACCCCGGGTAACGCTTCTCGCGTTGTTTGTGGATTATCGAGCGTTCCATAGACATAGAGCAGCATAAGTTGTTGACTTGCCATACCTAGTAGCGGTCGCACAATGGGTAGTTGCAATTGATCATTGCCGATAACCGCATGAAATACCATTCGTAGGCTTTTATCAAAATCCATTTCTCCCTTGCCGAGCATGCTGATCGCATCGCCATGGAAATTGAATTGATCAAACAATATATGGTCACCGTCTATTTGAAAGTCGACATCGCAAGTATTAAACGCCGTGGAGTCGGGCTCTCTGATACTCAATAATTTGAGGAGTGAAAGCACAAGAGGCAACTCATAGACGTTGCCATCCCGTAGACGGATATTACCCTTTCCCTGCAGAGTGTGTGGCCCGCGCGATGTTCCCACCAGTTGAAGGATCCCCGTCATTTTTCCACTTAGATTTCTTCCTCCGGGAATCATTTCCGTCGCAAATTGTGCCAAGTTGGTTTCTGACATTTGTGCGTCAATTATAAAACGCGAAGTGTCGCTCAGTGCGACACGGCAGTCTGCGGCCAAGTGACCACCATAGAAATCAGCTGAGATTCGTCTCGGTACCTTTCCTGGTTCTGGTCGCTCGGCATAACCTCCAAAAAGCAGGTGTTGATCGTTGAACCAAATCGGCCCACGAACATGGGTAAACTGAAAGTTTTCGTAAAGAACAGAATCAATATCTAGTTCGCCTTGGCTATAAAATTGTTGTCCGTTGTAGCTGCCCATCAGATTGATGCCACCGTTAATCTGGTCGAGGACAATGCCACAATCGATTTTTCCCTGGATAGTTTCCATGCCAACGTTCCAATCCGAAGTGACTGGATCGAGCGGATCGCTGCCTCGGGCAAATCGCATTGTGCCGTTGAGATTGACGGGTCCAGAGAATTGTAGATCAGTAAGTCCTGATCTGAGGCCTGCGGGTAGCGCAAACAGAAGATCACGGTCCGTTCGGAGTCCATCTACGTTTATCTCGGTGAAATGGCAGTTC
>CAUZBD010000266.1:0-4401 GCA_963577795.1 Planctomycetota bacterium
GTGCCTCCAGGGGCGCGCGGCGCAAAGATTCTAAGACTTTTTCTGCTAAATACGGTTTGACGATGGCAAGGATCTGTTTCACAGTGTTTGGCAGTGCGTGTGCCCCTCCCGCAGTTGAAACCACTAACTAAAAAAGTTTTCACCGAACAAGTCGATGGGGGGACCGGTTTCAATTTCCACATCCCCTTCAATACGCGTCATGCAGGCCAAACGCATCGTTTCCTCATTACCGATATATGCGAGGCAAGGGAGGGGATCTGGCATGGGAGTAGGGAGAGGTGTTTTAAATTTTAGTTTTTCCCGGACGGTGAGAGGATTGGTGTTCTCCATTCCCTGTGTCACATTCACACGGCAGGTTCCGCAAAGACCGAATCCATGGCAATTGAGTAGGGAATTTAACTTGGCTCCCATCCCATTGAATCCATCGTAGACATTGACCCCGGATTTTTGAGCAGCGGCGCGAAGATCGGTGCCTACAGGCACCTCGATTTCCTTTTTCTCTTTCGTAAATTTGACAATCGGCATGGGCTTCAAACAGCAGGAGATGAATGAACAGACAGCGCCCTTCCAATCTACCCGATCGATACAGCCGCAGCCAAGACCGCGTTAGGGATTTACGAGGAGTGTTCGCGCCACTCGCGGGCTCCCAAAAGCAGCGAAACAAGCAAATAGATTCCCAGGCAGCATACGAGTGGGATGCTCACCAGGAGAAAATCACCGGTAAAAGATCGTGCGGCGGAGGGCAACATCTGCAGTAGGAGAAAATGTCCCGCGGTATACATCACGCCCGTTGCCACACTGCTTCGCAGGAGGGTGATCACAAGCGGGTTTTTCCAGAACGCATTTCCCCCCCTCGTCATGGCATCCGAAAAGAGATGCCATTGGAGATGCGCTTTTCTCGTCAGGAGCAGGGCAAACACTGCCGCCGCCGCCGCACTCGCGTAAGCCAAACCCGTTTCTCCGCACGGCCAAATCAAGGCCAGATCAACGAGTCCATTGAGGACAATAACGGTGATTCCCAAGCGGAAAGGAGTTTGGGAATCTGCCGAAGCGTAAAACCCACGGATCAGCACCGGAAGTGTGGAATAGGCCCAAATTCCACAAGCATAGGCCACGACCATCTGCGACGTGCGGAGCGTATCTATCTCTGTAAACGCGCCATGGCGAAAGACCAAGCTCGTGAGTGGTTTGGCGAGTAGGATCAAGCCAGCTGTGGCAGGAATGGCCAAAAATAAATTCGCCCGTAATGCCCGGGTCATTTTATTGATAAATTGCTGCCGATCTCCTCCACTGGCGTGGCGACTGAGTGCGGGAAAAGCCACCACTCCGATCACCACACCCAGCAAGCCTACCGGAAATTGGTAGAGGCGTTCGGCAAAATAGATGGCCGCGACCGTCCCTTCCTGTAAGGGGTAAACGCTCTTCCCTCCGAGCCAAGAGATCGGAATCCCCGCCTGCGGTGCTGAAAAAATCCAGGCGACCACGGTGTCGACGAGTGTGTTGATCGGCAAAATGGCAAGTCCTACCGCCATCGGTATCAGTTGGCGTGCAATCCGCAGGAGGGTCTCGCGACTTGCTGCCCAATCCCACTGCCAACGCATACCAAACCGCTTTAATACAGGCAACTGAACGACGAATTGTAAAAATCCCCCAAGCAAGACGGCACTTGCGATCAGATAGGCTTGTGCCACAGGCTGGTCTTTCCAATAGGGCGCGATCCCCACCGCCGCCACAATCCAAATGAGATTCAAGAGAACCGGAACAAATGCGGGCGTGCCGAAATGATTGACCGCATGTAAAGCGGCCGAAGCCACCGCGGCCAAGGCAATAAAAAGCAAATAAGGCAGCATGACTGCTGAAAGGCCGACCACGAGTTGGTATTCGGCCATTCCATCTACCCAATACCAAAGCAATCCAAAGAAAATCTCTGCCAGAAGTGTCAGTGCTGACATCACCAGAAAGACGCATCCTAGGAGCGTACTGACCAGTTGCCACATCGAGAGAGGATCGACTTCTTTTTTCGCAGCAAGCACGGGGAGTGCGCTTGCCGACAAAGCACCCTCGCCAAATAGACGACGAAAAATATTAGGAATCCGAAAGGCAACCACAAAAGCATCCATCACCCCATTTTCTCCCATGCCGAAGAGGGCGGCCGTCGCCACATCACGGACCATTCCCAAAAGGCGGCTGATCAGTGTCCAGAACGCCGTGATCCGTAGGCCCCGGAAAAAGGGAGATCGGTGTCTTTCCATTGGATTTATGAAGACCTAAAAAAATGGCAGATAAAAGAGTTGCACATCGGTCTACAGCGGGCTTTGTTTTATAATTACGGAAATCCGCTGGCCTTGTGAGAGTTTTAAGGATCGAATACTTTTGAACGGTCCGACGTGAGCCTAATCTACCAGATTGGCCCTCAACGAGATCAAGTCAGGACGCCACAGTTCAGCACTGGATCGCACACATCGGACCTCTGACAATCAATTGCTACACAACACATAAAAATACGATGAAAGAACGTTCGCCTTACCAACAAAAAATAATCAAAAATTATTATAAAAACCGCTCCGCCCTCTCCCATCAACGGCTCAGCGAATTGGTAACCGATCTTTATCTTGCAGAAGGTAAAAAACGGGCGACAATTTGGAAAAGAATTCGTACTGCGCTCGAAAACCTCGAAGTCAAACCCGAGCGAATCGAGCACTTGGAACAAAAAGATAACCCTGAATTGGTTGCCAAGCTGGTAGAAGAATTAATGGATCGCCATTAAAGGGAACGGCAATCGGGTAAAGCAGTCCTGTTAAAACGAGCGTCACGTGCTGAAGAGCGCGCTTAGAAAGTGAAAGATCGATGCGACAATATCTGGATCTGATACAGCATGTTCTTCAAAACGGCGTTGAAAAGGGCGATCGCACAGGGACGGGGACCAAAAGCATTTTTGGCTACCAAATGCGGTTTGATCTTGCCGATGGTTTTCCGCTCTGCACAACAAAAAAACTGCACTTACGATCGATCATTTATGAATTACTCTGGTTTCTCCGGGGCGATACCAACGTTGCCTACCTCAATCAGAATGGTGTTTCTATCTGGGATGCGTGGGCCGATGCACAAGGTGATCTCGGGCCGGTCTACGGTCGCCAGTGGCGAAGTTGGCCCGACGGACAAGGACAATCCATTGATCAACTCGCTGAGTTAGTCGAGCAGATTCAAAAAAATCCGAACTCCCGCCGACTGCTTGTTTCTGCATGGAACGTCGCACAGATTCCACAAATGGCCCTCGCGCCCTGTCATGCCCTGTTTCAGTTTTACGTAAGCGCGGGTCGTCTCTCCTGCCAACTGTATCAGCGGAGCGCAGATATTTTTCTCGGCGTGCCCTTCAATATTGCTTCCTATGCGCTGTTGACTCAAATGATTGCCCGAGTGACCGATCTTGAGCCAGGAGAATTTGTCCATACTTTTGGAGATGCACATCTTTACAATAATCACCTGCAGGAGGCAGAGTTGCAGCTTTCACGCAAACCCAAGCCTCTCCCGCAGTTGAAAATTAATCCAAAAGTCCAAGCGTTGTTCGATTTTTCGTTTGAGGACTTTGAACTGTCCGGCTACGACCCGCACCCCCACATTAAAGCACCGGTCAGCGTTTAGTTATCCGCCGTCCCCTTTGCGCGAGAAAGTTCAGCCCATGCTTTCGATCATCGTGGCCGCCGCCGAAAACGGTGTGATTGGATGCGACGGCCAGTTGCCCTGGCATCTCTCGCCGGATCTGCGGAGGTTTCGGAAACTCACCACGGGGCATTCGATTGTCATGGGTCGTAAAACATATGCTTCTATCGGTCGGCCGTTGCCAGAACGGCGGTCCATTGTGTTGAGTCGCAACCCGGAGTATGCGGCGGAAGGTGTGGAAGTGGTGGCCGATTTCGCGCAGGCCCTGGACCTCACGGCCGAGGAGGCGGAGGTGTTTGTGATTGGTGGCGGACACCTGTATCAACTCGCCCTTCCTTTCACGCAGCGTATTTATCTCACTGAAGTAAGTGCCGAGGTGGAAGGCGATGTGCACTTTCCGAAAATCGATTGGAGCCAATGGGATCTGGTGGAAGCACTGCCTGTCGAAATGGACGAAAAGAGTGGGCTGCATTTCTCCTTTAAAACATTCAACCGCCGTAGCGCCGCGAACCAGGAATAAAAAAGCGACTATGCTCGATCGAGTGTAAAAGTCATTACCTCGGCAAGCTCTTTTTTTCCAGCGGCCAGCATCACGAGGCGATCAAAACCAAGGGCGACCCCGGTCGCAGGTGGTAGCCCCGCCTCCATTGCAGCTTGCAGTCGCCGACTCTGCGGGAGAGCGGGTCGACCTTGCGCGGTGCGCTGCTCGTTCGCCTTCGCTGTGCGGTGCTCCAACTCCAG
>CAUZBD010000267.1:0-4392 GCA_963577795.1 Planctomycetota bacterium
AATGGTTTCGTAAGACATTTCTTCATATTCACGTAAGATTAAAATAGTTCGGTGTTCTTCATTTAATAAATGGAGTGCTTGTTGTATCTTCTCGGCACGCTCTTTTTTTTCCAGCCATTCGTCGGGACGATCGTGCTTATCTGGTAAGTAATCACCAATTGTTTCTTTTTTTTGGTCGAGAGATGTTGTGGGTTTGTGGCGACGCTGATAACTGACGGCCGTATTGAAGGCGATACGATAGAGCCACGTATAAAAACTACTTGTTCCTCGAAATATACTTAGTTTTTGGAAAGCCTTCACAAAGGCATCTTGAACTATGTCCTCTGCATCACGAGGGTCAAACAGGTGGGCAATCGAATTGTAGAGTCGTGCTTGGTATTTTTCGACCAACTCCCCGAATGCCTGAGAGGATTCGTTTAGAGTTGCCTTAATAATCTCAAGGTCGTCTTGAGAGACGCTCTGGATCGTCTCTTTCAAGGGACTCTCCAATATTTAGACATGGAGGCAGGCAAAAGGTTCCCTGTAATCGTTTTTTATTTAGGTTTTAGGCATGAAACTCACCCAAACGTATGATTGCCCTTCCAGTGGAAGATGTCAAATCGCCTCTGCAGCAGCATTTCTTGAGTTGAATGGACACGGCAGTAAGTTTATTGAGGATTTTGAGAGGGAATCGCTATTTATGGAGTGTGTGTCGATTCGGAAAAATCTGGCGCAAGGCGAAGCGTGCCTGAAGGCTGTCGAAACACAATCATCCAATAAATGGATACACCCGCCAGGATCAAAAGGCTCACCAATTGAGAAATACTCAGCCCGGTTCCAAATTGCGCAATCTCATCGGTTCGAATTATTTCGAGAAGAATACGAATGACTGGGTAAATGGTGATCATGAGGCCAAATACTTCACCATCTCGGCAACGAAATGGCATGTAGGCGAGTAAAACAAGACTGAGAAGGAATGCGGAAATTGAACTGTAAATTTGCGTGGGATGAATCGTGCGACTGCGATCAGGCAGTGGATCGCGATGGAGGGCAAACACCTTGCCTGATTGTGTTTCGAGCAATGTCGGTTTTAGGTTGCTTGAACCGGAATTTAGAATTCTCCAAATTTGTTCGCTCTGTGGATTTGCCACATTGTTGAGTCGCTCGATTTTGTCTCCCACCGCAAGTCCGCGATCCGCTAGTTCGGGACTTCGCCAAAGAATTTGCACCGGCTCTTTAGGGGCACCAGCCTCGCGATTCTGTGTAATTGTTTTGTCACTCGTGCCTTGGCCTATCTGAATCCCCCAGGGTAATCCCCGCTCCAACTGCCAGTTATAAGGGGGACTATTTTGTGGAAAAGTGACCGCCCACGGCGCCTCGCACAATCCTCCAAAACAGCAACCATTAAGCAAACAACCCAAACGACCAATGGCCAAGCCAAGCAACATACTGGGCGCAATAAAATCAGCAAATGCCAGCGGGGGTAAACAAAAACGCCGTACGAGAAAAATAAAAGCGATCATTCCACCAATGAGCGCGCCATAAACGACGAGGCCACCCTGTGGCACATTGAGAATTTCGATCAATGTGGGCAAAAACGCAAATGATCCGTCTAATGTTTCCTTTCGATAGGAAATCTTCCAATACTCGATCACATGGAAGATTCTTGCTCCTACAAATCCAGCTGCGCAAAACCAAAATGCAAACGCATAAATAGTCTCTTTTGCAATGCCGTAGCGATGGGCCCTTTGAGTGGCAAGAATAATCGCGCTGATGATCGCCAGCATCGTCATGACGCCATAGCTACGCACTGGCAAGCCATGATCTGGTTCAAGGAGATTGGGCAAAACAAAAACGATCGCCAAAGCAACAATCACAAACACAGGAATGTAGCTTCTTGTATCTGCATTGAATCCTTGCTTGCGCACCAACCATAAGATTACCAATCCACCACCAAGCAACCAAAGCAGAAGTAGAACTCCAAACCCAAACACAGGGAAATTGGCAACTCGATCTTGAATAAAAAAAAGTGTTTGTCGCATGGAGTGCCCATTACTTTATTGTCGCAAACTATTTTCCCCAGCGTTTACCCGGATAAGCCGATTATCGATCAGCCGAATCGATCCTATTTTTACAGCAACAAGACCTATTACCTCAGTATTAATATGCATGACTGGTTGTAGCGTCTGGGGGTTCACCAAAGCAACATAATCAATCTTTCCACCTGATTGATGAAGGTGCTGCCGCATTTTCTGGATGATTTTTTGTGTGTTACATTCGCCAGCATGAACCATCTCCTGAGCCTGTTCTAGGGACTCATAAACACATTTTGCCTGTTGGCGATCTGCGGGAGGCAGTAAACGATTGCGAGAACTCATTGCTAAACCATCCTGTTCGCGGATGGTCGGACACCCCTCAATCTGGATGGATAAATTTGAGTCTTCAACGAGTCGTTCTGTTACTTTTAGCTGTTGATAATCTTTGGTTCCTAAAAAAACGGTGTCGGCTGGAATTAAATGAAATAGCTTAAGAAGAATTGTCGCCACTCCGGAGAAATGCCCAGGACGAAATCGACCCTCGAGAATGTTCTCTAGAGGTCCAATATCAATCGAGATGCAATGGTCTGTGGGGTACATCTGCTCAGGTGGGGGGGCAAAAACAAAATCGACTGAAAGCGGGCTTAATGTCGATAAATCGGTCGCAAGGTCACGGGGATAAGACTTCAAGTCAGTCGCGTCGTTGAATTGCAGCGGATTAATAAAAATAGTCACCACGGTCGCATTGCACCGAGCGAGCGATTTTTTAACCAAACTTAAGTGACCTGCGTGCAGGGCTCCCATTGTAGGAACTAAGCCAATTGTTTTATCCGCAGATCGTAGCTGTTTCACCACGGCCTGAATCGCCGATTTTTCGGTAATCACCTCTGGCTTCGGCATCAGCGACCTCCTCTCAGTGGAAATTCTAACTTACGAGGCCCTGGAGGGGGAAATTGCTTACCGGCACGGGTATCAGCGACATGGCTAGTATAGCGGCAACGACCTCATCGACAGCCGCCGTTTGAGTAAACTCTGGATAACCAATCTGTAAATGCGGTCCGGAAAACTTTACCTGATGTTCATTCTCGATTTTACGAACCGGCGGCTCTAGGGTGAGGGGGTCAAGAGATACTAAAAGTTTTGGTGCTTGTATTTTGGCTTCACCTTCTGGCCCAAAAGTATCACAATCTTCGCTGCAATCATCCATGAGCCAAGTTTTTGAGTCGAGCGCTGTTTGAATATTACTCTCGGAGATTCCTTTTAGCTCTATGTCATGAGGCAAAAGTTCGCGTCTTGTGGCCTTCATAATTGTTGTGCGTTCTTTTTCAGTCCCTCCCCTAAAGACAATGTAATTCGGTGTTTCATTTAGATGATTTAATAACTTCTCTAATGCAAGGCCCGTCGTTGGGTGAACCATATCCGGTGCAATATCACAACTTGGGTGTAAAACAAATCGCCTGAAAGTCATGCGCGGATGTGGGAGTATAAGTTTTGCCGAATTATTGACCAGGTTGCCATAAAGTAAAAGATCTAAATCGATCACTCTCGGCCCCCAACGAATATCTCGAGTGCGGCCCAATGCGGTTTCTAATTGCTGCAGTACGGCTAAAAGCTCGGACGCCTCATAGGCTGACTCAATTAGAATCGCGGCATTAAGAAATATATTTTGACCGGGAGGACCGCCCACTGGAGTCGTTTCGTAAACCCGACTCAAGCCGAAAACTTTTACGTCCGGTAAGCTACCTAGTCGCTGTACGGCATCAATAATAGTCTTCTCTGGGTGCTGAAGATTCGCACCCAGGCCGATCAAACTTTTGGGCATTGATCCGTGCCAGAAGATTAAAAAAAGGGTGGAGGGGACATCCTGGCCACGACACGAGTCGCCGACTGTCGATCCTTGCAGTCGTCGCCCCCCAACCGCTTGTCGCTTATCTTCCTCAACTGCCTTGTTGAGAAAGCGAGTTTCAAACTTCTGTGGAAGAGACGCTGACTCGCCAACCGAAACCAAATCCCCGCTCGTATCAGTCGCCGTGGTTCATAAAAATTTAGTTACGATCCAGACACATAGGGAACAAACAAACAATAGCTCACAATATGAGATCTATAAAACCTATTCTCTTTATCGCAAGATATTGAATACCGTGTTTAACGGTGTCATAGACGAAAGCCAGTTTCTCACTAGTCGCACATTTTGCCTGCGTGAGGAAAATTGTCAAGCGACGGAAAGGAAAAACTTTTTTTGTGGTGGTTGAAGATATTTCCGATATGATTTTTGACGATTCATATTCTTTCTGTTCATCGTTGACCGGTACCCACATTGCTGCGTTAATGTTTTTTGTAAAAAGAAGATTGTTCGCAAATAAAGAGTGTTTCCTTC
>CAUZBD010000268.1:0-4385 GCA_963577795.1 Planctomycetota bacterium
CAGATCCAACCCAAAAAGGAGTACGACGATTGCACCGAAAATAATTCCAAAAAAACAAAAGGGCTTCATGACGCGATAGGTGATTTTACGGTTGTGGGGAAATTGGTAAACAAACCTAAATTTCAGTAGCCTGAGTATAGTCAAACCTAAAACACTTTTTCCACTGTGAGTAGAGTACATTTTTGCCTGGTGCCCTCAATTTTGCGCCCGATCAGGGGATCTTATAAGGTCTTTTCCGCCCTTTTGTTTTTCTCACCAAGGTGATCGAACGGTTGTTCCAGCCCCAATTTGTTTATAAATTAGACATGCTATGGCTCAAGTTGATCTGCATGTTGCTGTCTATACTGGTTCTTTCGACCCGATCACGCTCGGGCATCTCAATGTCATTCAGCGTTGCAGCCGTTTGGTTGATCGTTTGATCATTGGCATTGGAATGAATATGGAAAAAGAGGCCCTTTTTTCGATTGAAGATCGCATCGAGTTGGTTCGCCACACAACTTCCAATCTCAAAAATGTGGAAATCCTCGCCTTTGACGGATTGGCTGTTAATTTTGTCAAGCATTGCAATGCGCGGGTCATGGTCCGTGGGGTACGCTCGCTTTCCGATATGGAAGCAGAGTTTACGATGTCGTTGGCAAATCGGAAATTAGCACCCAATATTGAAACCATCTTTCTGATGGCCGGTGAAGAATACTCACATATTTCCAGTTCCTTGATTAAGCAGATCGCCGCACTCGCCGGTAAGGAAGAACTGGAGCAATTTGTGCCCCCGATTGTCGCCGAAGCGTTACGCGAGCGGTTGGTCGAATCGCAGGATCGATAGCGCCTTCCGATTGAGAAAGCGAAGGGGGTAGGCGATGGACCCGATAGAGCACTACGGATACTGGAGTGTACTTCCGCCTCTGCTTGCGGTGGTCCTTGCCATGTTTACCCGAAGGATCGTCCTTTCATTATTTGCAGGAGTTTTCACAGCCTGCTTGGTACTTTCCGCAGGCAATCCGCTGCGGGCGGTGATGCGGTGCGTTGGTGAAGATCTGCTTCAGAGTCTCATCAAGGTAGAGCATTTACAGGTCTTTGCATTTACTTTGCTGATGGGCGGGATGGTCGGTGTGATCCATTCGAGTGGTGGCATGCGGGCTCTGGTGTTGCTGCTTGAACCTTTTGCCAGCAATCGTCGCCGCGGACAACTGTTTACATGGATCACCGGACTGGTTATTTTTTTTGATGATTACGCCAATACGCTTCTGTTGGGAACAACTTTTCAACCAGTCACCGATCGTTTAAAGATTTCACGGGAAAAACTCGCCTACATTGTCGACTCCACAGCCGCTCCGGTCGCAGGACTTGCGATTATTTCGACGTGGGTGGCGGGCGAAGTCAATTTCATCGGCACGGGCCTTGAGCAAATCGGATTTCGTGATTCCGGTGGACTCGCCTTTTTCATTTTTGTCGAAACCATCGTTTATCGTTTTTATCCCCTCCTGACATTGCTCCTCGTTGGGATTGTGGCGCAGAGCGGTAAAGATTTTGGCCCTATGTGGTGGGCAGAAAAACGGGCACTCGAACAAAAGAACGGCCCGATGCAGGAGACAGAAAACGCCCTACCGACGTTGGCGGCTGTAAGTTCCAGTCGAGTCATGGACAACGGTAACTCCGAAAGAGGGTTCCTGGCACTTGCGCCGATTGGGATGCTCGTGGTTGTCCTTGTGGTTGCCCTTGTGGGTACCGGACTCCTAGAGACAGGCAAGCAGTCGAGTTGGTGGGAGGTGGTCGGTGCGGGCGACGCATACGGAGCACTGGTCTGGGCCTCTCTGGCGGGTTGTCTGACGGCGATGCTCTTGAGTTGGTCCGCAAAAAAAGGGACTTGGCGCGAAATTTTTGTTTGGGCATGGAGAGGTTTTAAAATGATGTCCTCAGCACTGATTGTGTTGTGGCTTGCCTGGACACTGGCAGATCTTACGAGCCCAAGCGCGTCCGGCGAGGGACTGGGCACATCGGTTTATTTGGCGAGCCTTTTGGGAGATACTATTTCTCCGGCGTGGTTACCGACCTTGGTTTTTCTTCTTGCCTCTGCTGTGGCTTACTGTACCGGGACCAGTTGGGGAACCATGAGTATTCTGGTTCCCTTGGTGATTCCCTTGGCATGGAAGATGCTGGGTGGTACGAGTGAAGCAACGCTACACACCCCTATTTTCTCTGCCACTGTTGGCGGTGTTTTGGCGGGTTCGATTTTTGGTGATCACTGCTCACCGCTATCCGATACGACGATTCTCTCGAGTCGGGCGAGTGGATGTGATCACATGGCACACGTCTGGACGCAGGCTCCCTATGCCTTGCTGACGGCTGGGGTCTCGGTTGTTGCCGGCACAATCCCCATCGGTTTCGGGGTCCCTATCTGGATTACTCTGCCTGGTGCAATTCTCCTGTTGTGCCTTGCGCACCGTCTCCTGGCACGCAATGTCGTCAGCGAATAAGCGTTTTATAAAAAATCGTGTTTATTGACGGTACTGCTATCGCTCTAACTCTTTTTTACTCGAAAAGTTTCCCCCACTTACCCGCTCTAACTCTCTGGGCCGAGGAAAGGTTGCTAGCGTTTAACATGCCACGTTATAAGTCGCCTGATCGGCGTACCGAACCTGGAGTGTGCCTGGAAAAAATGCCGAAGAAAACGGCAGGTGATGTTGTCAACCAACCACATTCCGCTGCCAGGGCCTGGGTTCGTCGGGATGATTTTTTTTGGGGGGGATATGCGTTCTTTTCCGCAGTTGCCGCTGTCCCTGCACTCGGTTCGTAAGCTGTTGCTTATCGCTGGGCTGGTTGTCTCTTGGAGCAACCTCGTTGCGTCCTTGAGGGCCGAGGAGTCGGCTTTAGGGCCAAGTTTATCCATCGCCTCGCAAGAAGTCGAGGCGTCTGCTCCTTCAAAGCGAATCGAGTTGACCGCAAAGGAAACGCGGACTCTTTCGTTTAACCAACCATTCGTTCGTGCAGAGGTCTTTAATCCGGAAATGATCGAGGCATACCAACCGGATGAGAAAACATTGCAACTGTTTGGTAAGCAACCCGGAGTCGGTCACGTACGTGTTTATGATGCTCGAAATCACGCCCGCACATTCGAGGTGGCCGTGCTTCCTGATACGAGTGAATTGGAATTTGTCCTTCATTCTCAGTTTCCAAGTGCAAGCTTGAAAGTGGTTCCATTTTCGAGCGGAGTCATGCTTAGTGGTTTTGTACAAGACGCCGAGCAGGTGGATCAGATTGTCGGGATTGCCGAGGATTTCCATCCTCGCATTTTACAGAATATCAAACTTTGTAGCCCCCAGCAGGTTTTACTGCATGTTCGTGTGATGGAGGTTTCCAGAACAAAATTACGTGCGTTAGGTTTCGATCTCCGCTGTGGTATTGTAGGAGATGGTCGCGGTGGCCATGGATTTTTGGACGCACTTCGAGAATATGACTTAGCAAAGGTACTGGCCGAACCAACGCTTGTGGCCATCAGTGGAAGAAGCGCGAGTTTTCGTGCCGGTGGAGAATTTCCGATCATCGTTCCAGGCGCTTTGGGGACAAATTCCATTGAGTACAAGTCGTACGGCATGGAAATTAATTTTGTACCCAAGGTTTTGGCAGGCAATCGCATTCGCTTGGAAGTTCGCCCACGGATCAGTGAAATTGATCCACAGACGCGTACGAAACTGGGCAAGCATCGCGTTCCGAGTCTCAATGTACGACAGGTCGATACGGTTGTAGAAATGCGCGCGGGGCAGACATTGGCTCTGGCGGGTTTAATTCAAAATCGTGTTGAGGCGGAGAATCGAGGGATTCCGTTGCTCGCAGATATTCCCTATCTCGGCATGCCGTTTCGACACGTTTATACAAAGGACAATGAGATTGAATTGTTGATTACCGTTAGGCCGGAACTCATCGAGCCATTCGATTCACATCAGGTTTGTCCTGGGGGCCCGGGTTTGAATTCGACGACACCTTCGCGCAAGGCTCTGTTTTGCAGAGGGCATCTCGAGGTTCCCTACCGATATTCTGGGCCCATCGAACCGGTGATTCCCAACAGTGCCTATGATCAGTTTTTGCCGGAAGTTGATGCCCATGAGGTGATCGATCCCAACCCGTTTCCACGGCTAGTTCCTGTCACACCCGAGTCGTTGCCATTGGGATCGCTGAGAAATAATGATGAATCGGCGTCAACCTCTGTCGGCGTCGCCGGCGAAAAATTCCCGCTGAATTCCACCGATGGTCTCATCGGTCCAGTGGGCTACGAAACCGATCCGTGATGTAGAAGATGCTTCTCCGCTTAGTTTTCAAGGTCTGGTAGAGACCTTCGGAGAATGCGATACTGAGAGAGTTATTTTTTCGTGGCTGTGCCCGCTCTTTGC
>CAUZBD010000269.1:0-4378 GCA_963577795.1 Planctomycetota bacterium
GTAAAGGAGCATTTTTCCGTTGGAGCTGAATTCGGGATGATATTCGGAATAGCCGCTTTGGGTGACGTTGATTACCTTCCCGTCGGCGAGTTTGACGACGGCAATCTCCGGTGTCCAAAGCCGATGTCCGTGGTAGGTTGCGGTCAGCCAGCGACTGTCGGGCGACCAGGCATATTCCACATCGCCATCGGCATAAGAATGATTCTTTCTACGCGGGATAACACTACTGGATTTTTTTGTCTCAAGATCCATCACCATGATTTCATCACGGTTTTTCAAATAGGCGAGCTTTTTTCCATCCGGGGAAACAACTGGCTGAAACGTTTCATCGTCGGTTACCAGGAGGGGTTCTTCGGTGACAATCACCGCATCCGCAAACGAATCGTCATCCTCACGAGCAATCGAGCTTTTATAGAGATTCCATGAACCGCCGCGTTCACTGTCGTAATACAGCGTTCTTCCATCCTCTCCCCAGCTCACAACCCGTTCCTGCTGAGGGGTATTGGTGATCCGCTTGGTCGTTCCAAACTCGACATCGGTCACGAAGACCTCCCCGCGAACGATAATCGCCACCTCTTTTTCGTTTGGTGAAACCGCATAATTCGAAACGCCACTACTGCGAACCTCTCGCCGCATGTCATTGTTGCGGTCGCCGGTCGGAGCCTCTATTTCCACCTGCCGCGATTCACCGCCCTTCGGTTTGATCCAAATGGTGCCGTTGTACCCGTAGGCCAGGGTGCCGTCATTTGCCGCACTTAAAAAACGCACCGGGTGCTTTTCGTGTGCTGTCAAACGTCGCCGCTCGTCGGGAGCATTGGGATCCATCTCCCAGACATTGAAGTTGTCGACCTCTTCTTCCGAGAGGTAAAACACCCATTTGCCATCAGCGGACCAGACAGGATTACGGTCCTCTCCTTCAAAGGGCGTAAGCCGAGTCTGTTTTCCGGTCTTCACATCGCGAAGCACCACGTCGCGCGTGACGCTCGAGGTATGGTGTTTCCGCCAGCGATCCTCAATCCCCTTGTAGTCGTGAAACAAAAGTTGCGTTTGATCGGAATTATAGCTTGCGTATTCAGCCTGCGTTGTCATCTCCTGACGTGGTCGCCCTCCCTCCGCCGGAATCGAGTAGAGTTCTCCCATGCGAAGTGTACCGATGGCTGCGTCAGCCGAATCAAGACGTCGACTGGCGAACAGGATTCGTTCGCCATCGGGTGTAAACGAAAATGGAATATCCTGCGCCGAATGATGCGTCACCCTTCGCGCGGGTCCCCCGTCAACCGATACCACAAAGACATCGTAATTCCCGTGGCGATCGCCGGAGTAGGCAATTTCAGTTCCGTCCGGCGACCAAACGGGTGAACGTTCATGTCCTGCATGACTGGTGAGCAATCGTGCGATTCCACCCTCGCGATCGACCAACCAGATGTCACCCCGATAGCTAAAAGCAATTGTTTTTCCGTCAGGTGAAATCGCTGGATAGCGCATCCAGAGATCCGCATCATTGGTTGCAGCTGCGGTTTCGGCTGCGGCCAAGGGCAGCCCACAACAACTCAGCGCAAGAACAATAAGAGAGAGAAAGAATGTGTTTCTAAAGATACAAAAGTACGACATGAAAGCAAGCCTTTTGGGGATTTTCTTAGTGCGGTACGGGGAGCGTGCGTTGGGTCACGAAGACGGGCGATCACGCTAGCCGGCGGTGAAAAGCCCGTGGTCAGCCCGCTGCACCGATACGCCGTTGACGGCCTCTCACCTGCACTATTATAGCATCCGGAAATCGCTCCCGTTTTCGCCAACAAACCGCCGCCAAGACAAATCGGGTGAAACGTCAAAACTGCATATATCCGGGGAAACAAAGAGGCTATTCAAGCAAAAAAGCAGCCGAAAAAAATTTCTAAAACCTTCCTCACGGTACCGCCGTATCTCTCCACAGCAGTCGCCTTCCCATGTCACACCCGAGGGGAGCAATCCCAGAGAAGCCTTCAAAGCGTTTTTTTTGACGATCTGACGAAGTTTTCGGGAATGCGAAATATTCGCATTATAAAAGGTGGCTACAAATTTTATGGCAGTCTTAAATAACTTTGTCACAGATTAAGGCAAACGAGGTGCAATGATGAAAACAAATCAATTCAATTACGGACAAAGTGTGAATTGCGCTGGATTGGCAGCGATGGATGGATGCGCTCGTGAAGATCTTGTGACAGGCCAGCGGTTTGGAACAGCCGAAGGGCAAGTTAGGAACAGAAGAGGAAGCAGCTATGAGAATTTTGCGCCGTGTACTCCAGTTGATACTCCGAGGGAAATCTAGCCGAACAACCGCCCGCAACGATACAAGTCTTCAACTCGAGTCACTCGAGATACGGTCGCTCCTCGCAAGCCATCCGCTAGCTGACGCGCCGGACGTCGACTACGCAGTCACAGACGAATGGAGCACGGGCCACACCGCTGCGCTGACGCTTACCAACGACGAGTCCACTTCGTTCAGTAACTGGCAACTCGAGTTCGATTACAACGGACAAATCGACAGTCTCTGGAATGCCACGGTGACCAATCTTGGTGGTGGCCGTTATGCACTCACTCCTCCTGATTGGGACACCACCCTCGATGCGGGTGAATCCCTCGCTATTGGATTTAGTGCCAGTGGATCGAGCGGCATCAGCAACATCACGTTCAATGGAACGGGGGACGTAGCGCCCGAAGATCCCATCACACCCCCTGAGACACCGCCGGCAGATCCAATCGATCCTCCGACAGACCCGGTTGACCCTCCAGTCGATGAAACGCCCGTCACGCCCCCGGTCGATACCGATCCGAACCAACTACCGATCATCACCATTTCCGATGCCCAGGTCACCGAAGGGGATAGCGGTTATGTGCTGGCTACCTTTACCGTTGCACTTTCCAAATCCTCAAGCGAAATAGTGACGGTCGACTTTCACACGATGACCAACACGGCAAGCAGCGGAAGTGACTTCGAGCGAAGCGAAGGCACCGTCACGTTTGCTCCCGGTGAAACATCGGAAACAATCGACGTACGGGTTTATGGCGACTTAGAAGTGGAAAACGACGAACGCTTTGAAGTCATGCTGACCTCACCGTCTGGCGCCATCTTCGAAACGACACCCGATGCGGGTACCGATCCGGTGGTGCCACCGGTCGTCCCGGGCGAACCGCTCGAAGTGCCCACCAGCGGAACCTTTGATTACTTAAGCGGCACCGACACCTTCCGCGTGATGGATTTGACCAGCACAGGTGCGCACAACGTGCAACTAATGGTCACCAGTTCCGGAAACCTCGTGGTGCTCGGACCTTTCAATGGCAATCCAATCCAACAGCATGAAACTCCGCTCGCCGAACTGATTGCAACCGTCAGTACTGAATTTCTTGAGACCCGCCTGCCCGATCCAGAAGAAGATCCGAACCAGATGATCGGAACCTGGATGCAGGATCCGATCAGCGGTCTTCAGATCAGTAACGCTCACCTTTATTGCGATGCGGCCGGCCTGTTTCTTGGCGAAAAGTTGGGCCTCGTCGGCGGACAGAGCGATGCCGGCTACGTCGTTACCTCGCACCGTATGGACGACAGCGGAACGCCGGTTGTGAATGTGATCGACGGCTTCAATCCTACTATCGATAAACTCGATTTTCAATATTTCTCCAATCGTGAATTTGCAATCGCCGATAGCGCGGACGGTGTGGTGATCAGCGCTTCTCCACAGGCATACAACGCCTGGGGTGAAAAAACCCTGCTGCGCGGCGTGACCTTCAGCCAGCTGAGCGAAGGAAATTTTATTTTCCGTTTTGAGCAGAAATACGAAGACGGTTTTAATCGCTTCGGTGGCACCAGTGAAAATACGCCAACCGATGGAACTCGCAACATTCCGGTCGTCTCCTCACCACTCGGGAACCAGAATTCCGGGGATGGCGTTACCAGTGGCGGTGATTTCAGCTACGAGATTGCGAATACCTGGGATACTGGTTACGTGAGCCAGTGGACCTACACCCCACAAGCCGCCGTCGGCAGCTGGCAGGTCACTCTCCAGATCGATGGAGAGATCACTAGTGTTTGGAATGCTGAAATTCTTTCCCAGGATAGTGGTACCTACGTCATCGGCAACGCAGATTTCAATGGCGGACTTGCCACAGGGCAAACTGCCGAATTTGGATTTGACGCGAACGGATCAAGCGGATCGATCCAAATTCTTTCCGGCGGCGTTCAGCAGAATCCCTCACAGGATCAAGATACAGCGACCATGACTGGTTGGGAGACGCACATCATGGGCGACAGTATTGCCGTGGGACTCCAGTATCAAAACCCCGCCGCATTGGGTTACGCGCAGGTCGGCAGCAATCCCACCACCATCTACAACGAGATTCTCGC
>CAUZBD010000270.1:0-4355 GCA_963577795.1 Planctomycetota bacterium
AAGCAAAAGAAAATCGTGAAACTCTCCGATGGGGAAAAATGGCTGAGTATCGTGAAAAGTTGGAAGCCCTTCCAGAAAAACTGCAAAAAACTGCCCGCGAGCAAATGCGTGGAATGTTTGTCTCACGCATGGAAGAAAAAATCGATCGTGTTCTCTTACTCCCTCCCGAGGAGAGAAATGAGGAACTCGATAAACAAATTGATGAATGGGATCGACGACTCGCAGCCAGGGGAAAAAGAAAACCGCAAGACAATCCTAAAAGCGAAGACAAAAATGGTGACGGCCAAGCCGGAAATGCGGACGGTAACGGGGACAGTACCAATGCTGCGGAAAGTGAGAAAAAGAAATCTGGCCGGCATTGGCGGTCGCGGTGGGCGAATGCGAGCAAGGAACAAAGAGATACGTGGCGACGTGAGCTACTCTCGAGAACAACGCCCGAACAGCGGGCCAAGTGGCATGAATACCGACGACTGATGGATCAGCGACGCAAAGAACGTGGGCTTTCTGCACGTTCATTCTAATGCCAAGTGAAGGATTGACTCAGTAAAACAATTTCCTGTTACAAACAGCTTCTGCGTCTAATTTTCTTGGGATGTAAATTTGCGGTTTGCCTATTCTCTCCAGGTCTCTCCAGGTCTCTCCAGGCGAATTTAAAACGCTGGAAAATGTGGGGCATCCTTTGGGAACAACTTTTCCTGCCTTGACTTATCAAGCCTATTTTTTCAAAGCAGCATCGCCACATTTTGGGATAACCTATAAAAGATTTGAGCGAATGGCGAATTACGCTCGGTTGGGAAAAATCTCAAAAAAGAACCCTGAGTATCTTTAGACCTCCAGGAACCTCAACGGTTGCCGCGTTAGGTTACGTGGGGGGTCGCGATTTTGAATTCGACTCTGCCCGACCTGACCTCTCTGTGGGAGATACACTACTACTGAGGACGGGAATTAATTTTTAAATATTACCAGGCTTCTTCCCTTCCGCTCTTCTCTCTCACGCTTTCTGTGTCGAGTGCCTGACGAAGAAGAATAAAACGGGGCACTAGGCATGCAACGAATGATGCGCGATACTCATTCGCTTATGCAAAAGTTTTCTCGGGAGTCGCAACATGGCCAAAGTATTAATGATTGTCGGTGATTTCAACGAAGATTTGGAAGTCCGGTTTCCACAACAGGCGCTCGAAATGCTGGGCCATGAAGTACACACCGTATCGCCCGGGAAAGCTGCCGGTTCAAGCATTGTCACAGCGGTCCACGATCTGGCAGATACCTCGCTACAGTCCTACACTGAAGATCGTGGCCATACGCTGCCTGTCACACACGATTTTTCTAAAATAGATTCCAACCATTACGATGGGCTGATTGTGCCAGGAGGACGTGCAGCCGAATATCAACGGTGTGATGACACGATTTTAGATCTAGTGCGACACTTTTTCGAACATGAAAATCCGGTTGCTTGCACCTGCCATGGAATTCAAATTCTTGCCGCGGCCGGGGTCCTTCTAAATCGTCGTGTCACCGCGGTACCCTTCTGCCGACCTGAAGTGGAGATGGCAGGCGGCCAATGGGTCGATCGCGGATTGGATGGTATCGAAGTGGATGGGATGCTCGTGACAGCATCGACGTGGATGAGCAATCCGAGTTGGATGCGAGAATTCAGCGCGTTGCTTAACGACAACAAATAACGATCGGTGGCGGCCCCATGCGTCTTAACGCATTCCCATTCCAAAACCCCCGCCAAAACCTCCCGACGAGTATTCTTCCAGCATCCGCGACGATTCTCTCTGTTTCTGTCGATACATTGATCGCGCAAAAGTCTGTTCGCTTTTGAGCCGCTTTTCTTCATTAGCCGCTGCAGTGTTTTCGCCCTTCTCAATGTCGCGAAGCGACTTTTGATTCTGCTTGAGTTCTGCGTGATCACGAGCCAGCCGTGCGTCCCGTGCTGTCTGTGCACCAGCTTCACTTTTTTTTGCTTCAAGTCGATCGTGATCGAAACGCATCAGCCACATCTCCATTTGAGGCGCGGTCAAAGAAGCAAGGTGCTTTTTATATTCGGCCTTCTGCTCGGGTGTATATTTCTTTGTGACGCGGAAGTAATCATCGACCCAGGTCCGTGCTTTTAACATATCCGCACTATTCCAAATCTTATCCTTCGCGGCTCGATCGTTTGCTGCGTCAGATTTATCAGCGGTTTTTTTCAGCACACTTTTTGTGCCGCTCGTCGTCGCTGGCTGCCGATCGGTTGGCATCTCTTCCGCTCGCAGCAAGGCGACAAAGCCAACCTGTGTGAGAACTACCACAAAAAGAAAATGTATCGCAGCGACTCGGTTACCCATGATCGATATCCTTGTTCCAAATACTTACTTTTCCCCAATCGCGCCAAAGTATTAAGGAAAGACTTACCTTGCAACTCAGCTACCACAATCCCATTATAGCAGCAAAGATTTTATCAAAAGCAGAGCCAAATAGTCTACTAAAATCGAATTTATCCGGCGGGTACCGCTTATAAAAATACGCTCTCTATTCAATCAGAAGCGTTTGATCGACAGAAACAGAGCGACTATCATGGTGGCAGTCAATCTTTGGAATCTACCATGTGTGATGCGTGGATAAGTAATTTGCTGCGAGCGGTCTTTGGCACCGCAACTTCTTTATAAGGAACAGGATTATGATTTTTAAGGCAGTTAGGACCCGATGGTCGGGCACACTTCTCATTGCGGCCACTTTTGCTTTTGTCGCAACAGTTGCCGCCGTTTCCGGACAAGACAATCCTGATATGGAAGCTGGTGATGCTGACCCTACCCCCGCGCCTCAGTCGCTCGTACTCCATGTGCACCACCACTATTACACCAATCAAGGTGGAGAATACCAATACACACCAGCGTATCGCACGTATCTCGGAGCTGGCGTCTTTGGCAATCAAAACCCTGTCATCCAAAAATATTCCCAAGCCTTTCCCGTTCACGCACAGACCGTTGTTGGAGGGCTCGTTGAACCTTGGAAACAAAACTGGGGGCATCTCGGCTTCACCGCCTATCTGGGTCAACAGGGAGAGAAGACGGGGCTGATTGTGGATACGGTAACTCCCGATAGTGCGGCCGAAAAAATGGGGCTGATTCCAGGCGACTTTATCCTCAAGATCAATGGGGCACCAGCAACAGGTTATCGCCAAGTCGCTGCTCTGTTTGAGCAAACCGCCGAAGATCCCAAGCACCAAATCGCCTTAGAAATCTGGAACCCTCACACGCGGCGAACAAACAATGTTAGCGCGGTGCTTCAGGGAGATAAAAACGGGGTCTCACCGTAGGCGTCCCGCAAGGAACAGCTAGTAGAGCTGGTGCATGAGTCGGCCGTCATTTGCGGCGCAGATTTTTTATATGGACTTCCGGATCTCCCGTAATCAATCGCGATTGACGGGTATGGCGAACGTAGTTCCAAAACCACTCGAAAATCACAATCAGCTTGTTGCCAAAGCCAATCAAGAACATTGCGTGCACAAAATTCCAAGCCAACCAACCGACAAAGCCTCCAAGGTGTGTTTTGCCGATCGCAGCAATTGCATTTCCCCGGCCAACCATCGCCATCGAGCCTTTATCGTGGTAACGAAACGTCGGCCGTGTCACAGGTTTTTTGCCTTTTAACTCCCTGACAATAATACGGGCCACAAAGTCGCCGGCCTGGATTGCGCCTTGTGCGACACCTGGCACAGGATCTCCGGTTGCGGTATCTGTTGCAGCCGCGGCATCTCCAATCACAAAAACTTCTGGATACTCAGGCAAAGCCATATCCGGACCGACTAAAACGCGACTCGACCGATCAAGATCAACGCCTAAGGTTCCTGAAACCGCCTGCCCCTGAACACCTGCCGCCCAAAAAATATTTTGCGCGGCAATCTGCTCATCCCCGATAGCCACGCCCTCATCACTGACTTCTGTTACTAACGTATTGAGGAGGATTTCTACCCCTGCCTTTTCTAACACACCCTGTGCCCGACGTGCCAAGTCTTCTGGCATCCCTGGAACCAACCGATCTGCACCTTGAATCAGAATGACGCGGGCACATCGCGTATCGATATTGTGAAAGTCATCCGGGAGGGTCTTGGATGCCAACTCCATAATAGCGCCCGCCAATTCCATACCTGTGGGACCACCACCAACAATCACAAAAGTCAACTTCGCCTGCCGAGAAGCTTCGTCATCTTCCCACTCTGCTTCCTCAAAAGCTAAAAGGACGCGCCTTCGTATTTCCAAAGCATCATCAATCGATTTCAAACCCGGTGCACTACTGCGATATTCGTCATGCCCAAAATAAGACTGCCTTGCACCGGTAGCAATCACCAGATAATCGTAGGACACCTT
>CAUZBD010000271.1:0-4342 GCA_963577795.1 Planctomycetota bacterium
TGAGAAACCCGCCTTGGATGCCGATGTGCCAGCTGAAATCAACAAACGTATCAAGGCATTTTTAGAACAAGCCTTTCGCGGCCCTGTCGAGCGCGCAGTCGTTGATCGCTACACCGCCTATGCCCTAGCCAAAATGAAGCAGGAACTGTCATTCACCGATAGTATGAAAAAAGTCGCTTCCGCCGCCCTTTCCTCCCCGATGTTTCTTTATCGTTACAGTATCGATGGAGAGAAGAGTAAACCCTATATGATTGCCTCTAACCTCTCTTTTTTCTTATGGGCCAGTGGTCCGGATGACAAACTTCTGCGCCTTGCTGCCAGTGGCGAACTCACCAAGCCAGAGGTGTTGGACAGGACCATCGACCACATGCTGGCTGATCCGAAGATCGAGCGATTTCTCGACACGTTCCCCGTGCAGTGGATGCAACTCGAGAACATACTGGCTGCTACGCCTGATCCCAAGAAACACCGTTTGTTCATGCTCGATAAGGATCATCCCGCCAGCCTGCAGATGCTCTGCGAGCCGCTGCTGCTCTTCGACGCTGTTTTTGTCGAGAATCGTCCCATTGCCGACCTCATCAATCCCGATTTCAGCTACCAAAGCGATTTCCTTAGAGACTGGTACACTGCCGATCTCAATGCGCCTAAGGTGGATGAGAAAAAAATTCTGGAGCAGAACATGCCAATCAAGACCAAGCTCAAAGCCGCCGAGTCGATGATTAAGTTGGCTCAAGCTGATTTGGATATTTTTGTAGAAAGCATCCCTTCGATAATTGAGAAGAAGGCGGAGCAGATTGATTTCACGGAGGGGCAAGCGCAGTGGGAAGCCGCTCAGCAGAAGGCGCTGGCTGAGAGTGCGGCACTTTCCCCTTGGTATCATATAGGACCATTTGGTGCGGGTAATTTCGACGAGGCTCACGCCAAGGCGTTCATCGATGAAACTAATGTCGATTTAGGGAATACTTACGGCAAGCTGAAATGGGAGCTCGCCAAAAATTTCGTGGATGGAAAGGTGCATACCCTGAACGGAGGAAACAGTGCGACCTATCTTTACCGCACAATCCAATCCGGTACGGCGCAGGAATTGGAGCTTTCGATTGGTACCGATGACAGCTTTAAAATTTGGATCAACGACCAGTTGATCACCGATAAAAAAATCATCCGAGGAGTTGCACCTGATCAGGACAAAGTTCGAGTGAGGTTGGTCAAGGGCGGAAACAAACTGCTTTTTAAGATCGCCAACGGAGGCGGAGGCTACGGGTTTTATTTCAAGACTCAGTCGGTGCCATTTCCGGTTTCAGTTGTTGCAGCGATGCAGACAGACGCAGAAGAGCGTTCGCACGAACAAACCACTACATTGGCTGAGTACTACCGTTCGATTGCTACCGAGTTGGAGCCCGTCCGAAAAGATTTGAAATCAAAAAGGGAGATTTTGGCAAAGGTGTTAAATCAAGAGAAAGACAAGCTGAACAAACTGCCGAAACTGCGCGATCCTCGCAAAGTGCAGGAGGAGATGAACCGTCGTTATGATGATGAGATCCGTGATAGACTGCGAGACGAGACATTTAGGCGAGTGGCAGCGAAAGATCCGCGATACGGTGGTGTAATCACCAGTGCCGCGATGCTCAGCATGACCTCCGGTCCGCGCCGAACCCATCCTATCGCGCGTGGCGCGTGGGTCATTGAGGTTATTTTTAACGATCCACCACCACCACCACCTAATGATATTCCGCCGTTGAATGAAGATGCATCAGACGAGAACTTGACTATTCGCGAAAAGTTTGCCGTGCACCGTGAAAACCCCGACTGCGCCGGATGTCATTCGAGGTTGGACCCGCTTGGCTTTGCGCTTGAGAATTTCGACATCACCGGACGCTGGCGTGACAAATACGAAAACGGTCGCACAGTAGACGCCAGTGGCACGTTGCTTCGGAAATATGAATTCAAGGATATTGTCCGTTTTAAAGAATCGATCACAAAAGAAGACCGCCGATTTGCCAAGGCCTTCACGGCTCATCTCATGCGGTTCGCGCTTTCCCGCGAATTGACGCCCGGCGATACGCTGACCATCGATCGAATCATAAATAAGACAGCAGAAAAAAATTTCAGGCTGAGGCCGTTGCTGAAGGAAGTTATAAAGAGTAAAAGCTTCCTTCAAGGAAACTGATGAATCTTTGACAATTTTTCCTTTTCATCTATTCAGGCTGTGGTGTTGAGCGAGATGTTTTCTCACAACTAGCTTTCCTTTTGAATTGTTGACGGCATGATTGAGCCCATGCAATCACTGTCCCGACGTTCATTCATTAGTCATGCCGCATTGGTTGCCCCGGTTATCTCATTCGCGCCCACGCTTCTGGCCAAGGACAAGAATGATCCAAACCGTTTCCAGATTGGCATTCAGGAGTACACTTTCCAACGGTGGATTGGTGAGGGAAAGCTCGATCATCTGGACTATCCGGCCCTAGCCAAGGAGAAGCTGGATATTACCCATATCGAGTATTGGAACCGACCATTCAATGGCAAGCATACCGACAATGCCTACGTGGGGGAACTGGCCAAACGCACGACCGGTGAAGGCATGAAGAACGTGCTGATTCTCGTCGACGCCGGGAACCAACTCGATTCGAGGGACGCCAAGGCGCGTACTCGTGCGATTGATGAGCACAAGGGTTGGGTGGATTGCGCTGCGCAACTTGGCTGTGATGCGATTCGTGTTAATTGCCGTTCGGGTGGGAACCGGGATGAAAATCTTGATAATGCCGCCAAGGGATTGGGCACCTTGTGCGATTACGCCAAGGGAACGAAGGTGAAAATTGTGATCGAGCCGCATGGCGGGAATTCGCAGGATCCGGACTGGCTGCTGGCCGCGATGAAGAAAATCAACCGTCCTAATGCGGGTCTGTTGCCGGACTTCAACAACTTTGGCCGCTACAATCGCTATGAAGGTGTCACCAAGAGCCTCCCATTCGCGCCAGCTGTGTGCGCGAAGGCGCTCAAGTTCGATGACAAAGGGAATGAAACAAACACCGACTACTTCAAGATGCTGAAGATTGTTTATGAGTCCGATTATTCCGGTGTCATCTCGATTGAGTTTGAAGGGCACGGCATCGACCCGATTGAGGGCTCCCTCAAGACCAAGGCATTGATTGAAAAGGCGCTCAAGGCCGCGGCCGCATGATCCGAAATATCGTTTTCATCCTGGCTTTTCTCGTCACCCTGAACGTGCAGGCGGCCAAGCCTTTGAACGTTGTGCTGATCTTGGTCGACGACTTGGGTTGGATGGATCTTTCCTGCCAAGGCAGTCGTTATTTCGAGACGCCTCATATCGACCGTCTTGCTGCTGAGGGCATGCGCTTTACCGACGCCTATGCAGCTTGTGCCGTGTGCTCTCCGACGAGAGCCGCCGTGCAGACGGGGCGTTATCCTGGCCGTCTTGGGGTTACCGACTGGATACGGTCACGCTTTCAGGGAGGGACCATTCCCACAGACAAAAAGAATCCGAGCGGCTTCTCTGGGGGTAAACGAAAGTTTCTTGTTCCCAAGAATGCTCTCTGGATGGAATCTGAAGAGGTAACGATTGCCGAACTGTTAAAGCCTGCCGGCTACGTTACCTGCCACATTGGTAAATGGCATCTTGGGGCCGATGATTGGTATCCGCAGAAACAAGGTTACGACTTTAACTATGGAGGTTGTGATTATGGTCAGCCGCCAAGTTACTTCGATCCCTTCAATCAGCCCAAACACCGTCATGCGATGATTCGAGACGGAATTCCCCACTTGCCGGGACGTAAGCCGGGGCAGTACCTGTCAGATCGAGAAGCGGAAGAAGCAGTCGCGTTCATCGAGAAACATAAGGATAAACCGTTCTTTCTTAACATGGATAACTACGCTGTTCATACCCCGATCCAGGCTAAGGCGGAAGTGACGGCCAAGTACGCGAAGAAGCCCAAAACCACTCAAAAGAACGCTAAGTATGCCGCCATGGTGGAGTCAGTCGATGATTGTGCGGGGCGTATCATGGATGCGCTCGAGGAGCATGGGATCGCTGATCGCACGATGATCATCTTTACTTCTGATAACGGGGGGTTGGTGGGGCCAACGAGTAATGCACCGCTTCGGTCGGGAAAAGGATACGCCTACGAAGGGGGCATTCGTGTTCCACTCATTATTAAGTGGCCTGGCGTGGTTAAGCCCGGAGTCACCAGCGCTGAACCTGTAACCAGTGTTGATTATTTGCCCACTATCGCGGAGGTCACAGGATTGGATTTACCCAAAGGACGGGCAATCGATGGGATTTCATTGGCTAAACACTTGAGCTCTCAGGGCAAGCAAAGCATCGAGC
>CAUZBD010000272.1:0-4336 GCA_963577795.1 Planctomycetota bacterium
GAAACGCAGAAGATGCAATGTTCGCTCCCCCGAGCGGGGATTGAGCAAACGAAGGATCCCGAAAAACCCGCGGCCACGGAATAAGCTTTCGCGCCGAAGCAGGCAAATTACGCCGCGGCAGAACCTCTTGGTCAACGTTGATTTGAACTGGAGTATGCTGGCAGTGTGGGTCCCCTAACACCCAGATCCCGGGTTCGAGCCTGGCTGCCGATTACTTCAGATTCTGTCGCTCAAGATGTGCGGATTCTCGATCTCGATTTGCCGACTCCCCATTCGTTTCATAAAGAGTCGAAGTACGGAATTCAGATCCTCAACTTTCAAACCGTGATGCCAGTGGCTGAAACTTCAAAGACCAATGAATTAGGATTTCTAGTCCGCTACGCGACTGATCGTCGGGAGTTGAGGGCACAGGAGGGTGTCGTTGAAAAAAATGCTCCGGCCGAGTTACAGAAGTTGTTTCTGCAGGCAAATCGATTAGTCCCGGTCGGCGAAGAGCCTGCGCTGCTCGTCGCGGCATGGCCGCAACCGAATGACTCCATGGGTCGGGCGCGGGTGATTTATGATGGTGTGTTAGACCACATGCAGTATGACGAACTACCCGGTTTCGGCCGCGGTGACCTCCGCTGGGCATGTCAAAGTGGATACGGGAACTGCACGGATTTTCATGGTCTGTTTATTTTCATCGCCCGCAAACGCAGTGTTCCGGCTAAGTTCGAGATCGGGATTCCGCTTCCTGAATAAATTGGCAATTCAGAGATTGGGGGCGATCACTGTTGGGCCAGTTTTTACTCGGAAGAACTGGGTTGGGTTCCCATCGATATTTCGGAAGCGGAGAAGCACCCCGAATTGCGACACTACTACTTTGGCAACCTGACTGCCGACCGAGTTGGTTTTTCGGTGGGCCGCGATTTAAACCTAGTTCCTCAGCAGGAGAGCGAACCGCTAATTAATTTATTTATCCCTACGTGGAAGTAGATGGGATCGCCTGCGATAGGGACGCCATCAAGACCCGCTTTGCATTCAAAGATATGCCTGCCAGATAAATCGCTCGCGTTACACTGCCGAGTTAATCGCGTTAGAGATATTCAGCTCGCTTCGTGTCGGGCGCGACACCCTCAGGGGTTTTATCGCTCTCGATATCGAACCAGGCATCGTCGAAATCGATCCTGGGATTTTCACCCGCTGCACCACGTGCCATGGCCAAATTTGCCGAGAGTGCGATCACTGCGTCGGCGAGGGCAACTTCCGGACTGCAACGGAGTGGAACGCGCAGGGCGGAGGGATCCTTCCCCCCTTTTGCCAATCGTTCCCTTTCGCGAATCGCCCAACAGAGATGTTCAATCTGCTCGGTGTAACCGCGACTCAGAGGCAACGTAAGCGCTTCGCGGGCAAGCCGAGCTTCAGGGCTGCCCGCTTTTCCCTCGACAAAGATGCACTCATCTTCACCGCGGCGAGCAACTGCAGTGGGTTCGTATTTTCCATATTTGGGTCGGGCAAGAAGGAAGACTTCCTTTTCACGATCAAGGATCAGTGAGCCTTTGGTGCCGAGAACCGTTTCTCCGTAGCCCCCAAAGCCGTTGCCGTTGATCGAGGAATAGGAAACGACGATTTTTTTCTCGGGTGCCGTTTTCGCATCGTACTCTGGCGATGGATATTCAAACTGGCAATAAACGTGATCGGCAATATCGCGATCGTGTGGAAAAACATGCCGTCCACCGATAGCCGTTACGCTCAGTGGCTTTGCTTTTTTTCCATCGTTGCGCAGTGCGCTGATAAAGATGCCGGCCGCGTCGAGTTGATGGCTGCCGAGTTCAGCCATCAATCCACCCCCGGTCCGATCCCACAGTCGCCAGCGGATGAGTTCTTCGAGAGCCGGTACATCGCGTCCCCCCACATTGCGATCGCGGTAACCGTAGTCTTTGACGCGGGTGGCAATTTCAGCGTCACGCAGTTTTTGGCTGAGAATTTCAACTTGATCAGAAAGCGCAGAAAGGTTGTAGCGTCGCGCGACACTCGGCTCGAGGCGTAATTTCCGGAGATATGTTTTACTGACAGCGACCAAACGTGTTTCGAGCTTTGTGGTTTGTGCAGCAATTTGTTGCCGCTGGCTGTCAGTAGCATCCGGTTTGCCCGCAAGCGCCGATAACCGGGTGCGTAGCGCAGTGATCTTTTTAGGAAGTTCAATCAATTCACGATCAAATTTATCGAGCAGGGCGAGCGTTTTTTTGTCGCTTATTTTTTTCTTCGCTGCCGCCATTACCCCGTCAAATTCTTGCTGGGCGCGGGCGAGTGTCTGCTGGGCTGCTGCGTGTTGCTCCGCCATCACCGGGTCGGTGGGTAGCGGCTTTTGCCAGCTATCGTTTCCGGGGAGATTGTCGCGGTGCCACTGGGCGCGAATATGGTGGATGGGTCCGATCAGGTTTTTCTTGATTAGTTGAACCGCGTTTTCATACAGCACGCTATAGTGCCGCTGATGGCCTACCGCGAGTAGCTTGTCGGTTTCGTCGGCCACGCGTCCCATTTCTTTGCACTCGTGGACGCTGTGGGCCATGAGTTTTTCACAAAGGACGTGCTTGCCTTTGCGCATCGCTTTAATCGATGCCGGGGCGTGCAGGTGGAGCGGTAGGGCAATGATCACCGCCTCCACGTTCGGATCCTCAAGCAGCTGTTCATAACCGTCTTCGTAGACGGCGACCTCTTTGCGCGCAGCCGCTTCTTCGGCCCAGCCATAAACCTTAATCAGACCCGGTCGGACGCGACGGGCATTGGCGCTTGATTTGTCGCCATGAAATGCGCGATAGACATTGTAGGGCCGGATGTCAGCGATTGCGACCACTTTGGCATATTTCGGATTCAGGGCACCGATCAGCACGCCACCTTCATCCCCCGTGCCAATCACACCGATGCGAACCGGCCGGTCGACGGTGCCATACCGAAAATATTTTGCTCCCAGCCCTTTTCCGGAGGAAAGATTCTCGTCGACCGATTCGGCGAGCAGTTTTCCAGAGGTATGTTCACTCCCGACGGCAGCATAAAAATTCTCCATGCCGACTTCTTTATCTTCGGGTCGAATATTCATACTATGTACTCCTTCCGCGCAACGTCAGGAGCGATACCTTCGGGAGTCGCGTCACTCTCCGGGTCGAACCAGGCGGGGTCAAAATCCAATCGCTTTTGTGAGTTAATCGCTTGGTTGGCCACCAGCGCGATCACCGCATCGGCCAAGGCCACTTTGGGGCCACACCGCGGCACGTTAGTGGGGCTCGGGTGACGAATACACCACGCCCAGTGTTCGATTTCTTCGGTGTAGCCGCGGCTGACTGGTCCGGAGGCCGCCTTGATTTCCGCCGCCGCGTGCGCCCCGCTCTCGGTCGTATCGAGTACCGGTCCCGCAGCTTTATCGGCCTGGATGGTCGTGGGCTGGTCTTTGCGGTAAAGCTCGACTTCTTTTTCTTGCTCGATGACAATCGTTCCCTTGGTTCCCATCACGATTTCTCCGTAACCACCCAGGCCGTTCCCATTAATCGACGAATAGGTCACGACGATCTTTTTGTTCGGATCGCTGTCGTAATCCGGTGCAGGGAATTCAAAGTTGCAGTAGACGTGGTCCGCCGCATCGCGGTCGGGTGGAAAAAGATGCCTGCCGCCGACGCCGGTCACTGATAGCGGTTGGACCTTTTTTCCGTCGTCGCGGAGTGCACTAATAAAGATGCTTGCCGCGTCGAGTTGGTGGCTGCCGAGTTCGGCCATTAAGCCCCCGCCAGTACGGTTCCAGAGCCGCCAACGAATGAGTTCTTCATGCGGCGAAAACTTTTTAACCGATCCGTCGGGAAGTGTCAGCTGGGGCGATTGGTACCCGTATTTACTCGGGTCGATCTGGGCGTCGAGCAGGCGCATTCGTGCCAGTTGACGTTTGGCTTCGGCCACATCGCGCTGCGCACGTGCGTCGGGACTCCACGGGGCGTCTTCGGCCGCCAATTGTTCAAAAAGTTGCGCCGACTCGGTGGCATAGCGGTTCATTTCTGTACGCAAGGCATCGTCCGGTAGGGGTTGCTGCCAACTGTCGCGGCCTGGCAGGTTGCCTCGATGCCATTGGGCACGAATATGATGCAAATCACCGATCATTCCGCGGCGAATCATTTCGCGGGCGTTGTCGTAAAGGATGCTGTAATGCCGCTGATGCCCCACGGCGAGAAGTCGATCGGTTTGCTCGGCCGTGCGAGCCATTTCCTTACACTCGCCTACGCTGTGTGCCATGAGTTTCTCGCACAGAACGTGTTTGCCTTGACGCATTGCCTTGACCGAGGCCTCTGCGTGGAGATGGAGCGGGAGGGCG
>CAUZBD010000273.1:0-4332 GCA_963577795.1 Planctomycetota bacterium
TAAAACCCAGTTAGCACAAGGTCGACAGGGTTATGTGATAGCTCCTCTGATTGAGGAATCTGATTTATGGGACGTTGCAAGTTTAACACAAGTTTATGATGAGATATCCAATGGCCCATTAAAGGGTTATCGGATCGGAATGCTTCATGGCAAGATGCCCGCGACTGAGAAAGATAATGCTATCAGTGAATTCTATGATGGCCGGCTACAAGTGCTCGTAAGCACGACAGTCGTAGAAGTTGGCATCGATGTTGCCAATGCCAGTATAATGACGATTGAAGGTGCAGAACGATTTGGGCTGGCACAACTCCATCAACTGCGAGGTAGAATTGGCCGAGGAAAATATCCAGGTTATTGTGCATTGTTCGGCGATCACACGAACGATACGGCGATGGAGCGGCTGAAGTCATTTAGCCAGACGACCAACGGCTTTGAGTTGGCGGAACTTGATTTTAAGGCCCGCGGACCGGGCGACCTGTTTGGAACGCGGCAACATGGAATGCCCCCGCTGCGCATCGCGGATTTAATTCGAGATGCAGCGATTGTTGAGTCTGCTAAAAGTGTTGCAGCAAAAATGCTTGCCGATGATCCAGGTTTATCCCAGCAAGTTCATCAGAAAATCAGGGAACGTGTTTTGCTGCGTTATGGCGCCGTTCTCGAACTTGGTGATGTTGGCTAGAAAGGTGTTGTACAGTCGGTCAGCCTGTTGCACTTGAAGGCATCGTTACCCTCGTCTAGGCTAAGCCAGCGCCGTGTTTTCCTGGGACTATTCGTAATGGAAAAAATAAAAATACTCATGGTCATTCCGTCGCTCGAGGGCGGCGGGGCTGAGCGGGTAATGCTGAACCTAATCAATCACCTCAGCCGTGATCGGTTTGACCTGTATCTCTATGTCGAGAGATTTCAAGGGAAATATGTTGCTGAATTGCGCGATGACGTGACGGTTATCTGTGCGGAGGATCGTCGAGGAGTCGCGAGACTTTTTTTTCTACGAAAACAGATTAAGCGTTTGAAGCCAAAAGTAGTCTTTATCATGATGCTGCCCATTGCATCCATTGCGGTGCGCCTGGCATTCGTGGGTGCCCATCCGGTGATTAGGGAAACCGAGAGTCGACCTGCTGAACAAGTGAAGCAGGGATTGTTTCCGCGGATTCTTAATCGACTTGGGATGCAGTTGGCATCGCAATTAGTTGCTCCTGCCGCTGCCGCAAAAATTTATTTACAAGAGCGCTATAACGTAGCGGCGGACAAGGTGACGGTGATTAACAACCCTGTGAATATCAAGGCGATACAAGAGGCAGCTGCCGCGCCACTCGAGTTTTCACCAAAGGATGTGAATCTACTTGCGGTGGGTCGACTCAAATATCAGAAAGGATTCGATTTACTCCTTGAATCGCTGAAAAAAGTAAAAGGAGTCAATTGGAGGTTAAGGATTCTTGGAAATGGGCCCCTCGAAATGGAACTCAAAGACCAGGCATCGGCGTGTGGGGTGGAGCAACGAGTCGAGTTTATGGGATTTCAGCAGAATCCTTACGCAGTCATGCGCGCATCGGATTTATTTATTTTGTCCTCGCGGTGGGAGGGATTGCCGAATGTCGTTTTAGAAGCCATGGCAGCAGGCGTGGCGGTGTTAGCGACCCGGTGTCCCACCGGTCCGGAAGAAATAATCACTCCCGGTGTCGATGGCGAATTGTGTGAGATTGCGGTGGATAGTCTTACCGAACATATTGAAAAACTTGGTGCATCCTCGAGTCTTCGGGAAAAGTTGGCCGAGGGTGGTACCAAACGGATCGCTGACTTTGATCTCTCTTGCATTATCGATAAATACGAACGCTTTTTCCTTAGTCTGCTCTGAAAACAGGGGATATGAGTTGTTTGGTACGTCCATCCGCGTTGTGAGTCTGCTACTTACCGTGATTCTTTGCAGTCTGCCAGGCAAACTACATCCTTCGAACAGCGCCTATGCTGCTACAGGGGTGCCGGAGAGCCTGTCCCGTTACGCGGACGGCTTTGCGCGAGATAAACACGGTCGCATTACCGGTGTTGATTTACGAGGAGAAGAGATTACTGTTTCACTGCTCTCTGATTTGGGCGCATTGCAAGGACTCCGGTCACTTAATCTTGCAGGCACCGCACTGACAGACGATGCGCTGCGGTCGCTCGGTGCCCTGGGATCTATCGAAAAGCTAGATTTGCGGGGATGCAAGATAAACGCAGGCAGCCTCGCGCTTCTTCAGTCGTTAAAAAAGCTCAAGTCGCTTCGGCTTTCAGGGAAAAATACTGCGACGCACGTGAGCGACGCAGATATTGCTCGTCTTTCCAACATAGAGAATCTTCGGGCATTATTTATTGATTTCTTGCCTATTGGCGATACCGGAATCCATGCCCTCCGCTCGCACCCCAACCTTCGGGAATTGGGCGTGGCCGGAACGATGATCACGGATGCATCTCTTCAATTTGCCGCTACCATCCCTCACTTAAAAAAATTGCGCGTTGCCAACACGCAAATAACGGGAGTTGGGTTGCGCGCCCTTGAATACCACAAAGCGATACAAGATCTTGATTTGAGTGGATGTCACCGACTGCGAGAGGAATACTTATCGTCTGTAAAGGCGATGCCAGGAATCGTAAAACTTAATCTCTACGATTCCAGCATTGGCGACGCAGGCGTCAGGCATTTGGAGTCCATTTCGAAAATGAAGTGGCTTAATCTAGATAAAACATTGATTACCGACGCCGCACTTGTATCGGTCGCAAAAATGAGCGATCTAGAATTTCTGCATGTCGGATCGACACAGATCTCAGACGAGGGATTGATGGCTCTCGGCGAATTGAAGCAATTGAAGGAAGTGGTGGCAACGCAGACGATGGTTACGGACAGCGGGATACGCGATCTGCAAAAAAACAATCCAGCGTTAATGATTAAGTCAGGTGCAAAGGCTCCTTGAAACGGCAGTGTTAATCCTTGGTATTCGCGCTAAAGTGTTGCCGCCCGTGGTTCTTGAGATCGATGGCCAAGGTTGCCATAACGGTGATAATCCACCGAGATGCTCTGCTCGCGAAAGTACCATGCCAATTCGATCATTCCGTTTACGCTGACCGGGACATCGATAATGGCGATTCCCTTCTGGTGCGCGGCCGTCACTACTGGGGCAGGAGGCTTGCCGGGCGCGGCATAGCGTAAGCGGCCACAATTGCCGCTGTCAATCATTTCGACAATGTTCTGCTCACTGCCTGCAGTAACTCCACTTGACGCATTCGCTAAAATGTCGCTATCGAGAATCAATGCTTGCCGTTTCTGATCTAGCTGCGGGGATACCGTGACGGTGGTTCTGTTTCCCGTAAGATGCACCGCAGCAATCCGCAGCAAAACATCAAAGGCCGAATCTGACGGTTCAATACAGATGACAATATCCTCAATGGGTTGATAGCAACGTAAATTATCCTGACCGATTAAACGAAAATGGTCGTGTGTAACCGTATATTCTTGGGAATAGTATTCTTCATAGTTCGACAAGGCGGTCCCAAGTTGCTGGATGGATTCCGGTGTTAAGTCCCAGTAGGTGGCGTCCCGTTGAATCATGCGGTAAATATTTTTAAGAGGTCCTTGGGGTTCCCCGCGTTTGTTGAGGAATTGGTTCTCAAAGTGTGTAAAGAGATTAATATAGTGTGGTCCCCCGGCTTTGATCTCCGGACCGAATGAACTACTTCGGATGCCGCCAAAGGGTTGCCGAAGTACGACTGCACCGGTTGTGGGGCGATTGATATAAAGATTGCCCGCTTGGATAGTGCTTTTCCACAGTTCCTGTTCCCGGTCGTCAAGACTTTCAAGGCCCGAGGTGAGTCCGTAGGGCGTTTGATTAGCGATTTCAATCGCGTGCGCCAGATTCTCTGCGCGTAAGACGGATAACAGAGGGCCAAAAAATTCCGTTTGATGACAATAGGACCCGGGACTAACTCCCCATTTTATACCCGGGGTAACCAGTTGCGGATTTGCGGCATCGATCAAAGGTGCGACTGCCCACTGCTCCCCCTCGTCGAGCGTAGTCATGGCCCTGGCAAGTTCTTGATTAGGAGGATCGATCAAGGGGCCTATTCGCGTCGACAGGTTCCAGGAAGAACCCACAGTGAGACTGGATGTCGCATCGATGAGTGCTGCTTTGAATCCTGGATCTTCATAGACTTCGGCTTCTAGAATAAGAAGTGACGTTGCCGAGCATTTTTGTCCACTATGACCGAATGCTGAATCGATAACGTGCTTGATTGCTAACTCTCGGTCAGAAAGAGAAGTTATAATCGTGGCATTTTTACCGCCGGTCTCTGCCAGTAGCC
>CAUZBD010000274.1:0-4328 GCA_963577795.1 Planctomycetota bacterium
CGATGCCGCCATCAATCCGGGGAATTCAGGCGGGCCTCTTTTCGATGCTTCAGGTGCGTTGATCGGTATCAATGGCCGTGGGTCGTTTGAAAAGCGCGGCCGCGTCAATGTGGGTGTCGGGTATGCTATATCGATCAATCAAATCAAAAAATTCCTCAGTTACCTCCGCAGCGGTCGCATTGCGGATCATGCAACACTCGGCGCTCTGGTGAGCAGTGATGCAGATGGCCGCGTTGTGGTCAGCGATATTTTAGAAAGTAGCGACGCCTATCGTCGTGGCTTGCGGATCGACGACGAAGTGGTTCAATTTGCGGGGCGACCGGTGCGGTCCGTGAATAACTTTAAAAATATTCTCGGTACGCTTCCCCGTCTTTGGCAGGTCCCGCTCGAGTACCGACGCAATGGGGAAACAACGCCCGTCCGCGTTCGCCTTGCCGGAGTTCATGGGGCAGGTGAATTGGCCGAACGCCTTAAAAACCGGTCAGCGAAAAAAGACCGCAGGCAACCCCACGCCGCCCCGCCACCGAAGGGCAAAATGCCCCCGATTGTGAAAGCACATTTTGAGGCGAAAGAGGGGTATGCGAATTACTATTTTAATCGACTCGAGCAAGACCGTATCGCCGAAGCGTTTGCACCGTACCGGGAAGACCTGAGTGATACGGGGAGTTGGCAGCTTGAGGGAGATTTCGTTGCCGAAGGGCAACGGGGCCCGTTCCACATCGAACTGGGTGATCGACTTGGTGTCGCCAATCTCCCAAACTACCAGGGCCGGGCAGATTTTGGCGGCTCGCTCTTTGAGCATCTTGATCCTCCGGGCAGTGGTGGTTTGCTGGTCGCACTGCACCTCTGGCAGCGGCTGTTGCAACGCGGTGTCGCAGAGTTTGGCGGTCTGCAGTATGTCGGGCAGGTGCCCTCTGCTGAAACCGGTACACGGATGGATTTGTTGCGGGGATTTTATGGAGGTGTGGAAGCACGGTTTTTTTTCGACCCGTCAGATGGCCGACTCGTGGGGATGGAAATGTTTGCGGAGGAAGATGTCGATCCCTGTGAGATACGGTTTGACGACTACCGGCGTGTTGCGGGTCACTTTCTGCCGTATCAGATCGAGGTCCGCCACGGGGATCAGGAGTACGGAATTTTGCAGATCGCACAGATTGCCACCACCGGGGCATCCCAGCCATGAAATCAAGTGTTCAAAAAATATGTCACATCGGTTTTTGGTTTGTACCGTTACTTTTGCTCGCTTGCGCGCTGCATGCCGACGCGGGATCCTTTGCGGAGAAGGTCAATCAGGTACAGCCTAAAATGGTCAAACTCTACGGCGCCGGTGGCCTGCGGGGGCTTGAGGCCTATCAGACGGGAATCTTGATTTCCCCAGACGGACATGTACTTACCGCATGGAGTTACGTGCTCGACACAGAAGGAATTCGGGCAACGCTACACGACGGTCGCAGTTACGACGCTGAGGTCGTAGGGGTGGATCCGTGGCTGGAAATTGCCGTGCTCAAAATTCCCGCCAACGACTTAGTCTGCTTTCCGCTTGAGCAAGCGGTTTCTGGCCGTGTGGGAGAGCGGGTGTTGGCCTTCAGCAATCTGTTCGGTGTCGCCACCGGATCGGAGCCCGTCAGCGTCCAGCGGGGTGTGATTTCGGCGGTGACCAATCTTGCGGCCCGTCGTGGTGTGTTTCAGACCGAATATGAGGGACCGGTTTACGTCCTCGATGCGATGACCAACAATCCGGGAGCTGCCGGGGGAGGACTGACCAATATCGACGGAAACTTGCTCGGGCTGCTGGGCAAAGAGTTAAAGAATCGCCAGGATAATACGTGGTTGAATTTTGCCCTGCCGGTGGAGGCAATCCACGAATCGGTCGCGGCGATGATTGCAGGAAGACCGCAAGTGCCACCGCAAAACCGCTCGCTTTCCGTCCGCGAACCGGTCGACCTTACGAAGCTCGGTCTGAGCCTGGTTCCAAATGTTGTCGATGCAACACCGCCGTTTATCGATGCGGTGGTACCCGGCTCGCCGGCTGCAGCGGCCGGTTTTGTACCGGACGATCTGGTGCTCTTTGTGGGTGATGTGTTGGTTCAGTCGATCGTTGACTTACAGCGCGTGTGCAGCCGCATTGAGGGGGGTGGTACATTGCGTGTGCTGGTTCGCCGGGGAGAGGGGCTTGAGAAATTAGAACTGGAAACAGAGATTCCCGAAACGGACCTTGCGGCACCGGAAGGGACCCTGCGATGAGTTGGCAACGTGTGAGGAGGATTGCTGGGCAGGGGGTTCGGACCATTCTTTTTCTAGCATTGTTATGTGTGGAGCATGCGCGAAGCGAGGATTTGGCTCGGCTTGAGGAGCAGGCGATCCAGACGGCTGCCGCGAGCGTGGCGGACTCGATCGTGCAAATCCAATGCGTGGGAGGCCGACGACGGGTTGATGGGGTGTCTTTGGGGGATGGACCCGGTACGGGATTGATCGTTTCTCCCGATGGATTGATTCTCACGAGCCGCTTCCACTTTGCCCGCCGGCCGACCGCAATCCTGGTCACGCTACCCGATGGAGAGCGGTTACCGGCTCGCATGCTTGCGACCGACGCCAGTCGCGGCTTGGTACTCCTGAAGGTCGATTTACCTGCCGCTACCCCGCCGCTCTCGGTGCCCAAGGCCGCGAGCGTTGACTCGGCACAGCCGGGTGCCTGGGCGTTGGCCCTCGGGCGAACGTTTGATCCTGCGGAAGTCAATGTTTCGGTGGGTGTCGTGAGTGCCACCGATCGCATCTGGGGCAAGGCAATTCAAACCGATGCCAAAATTTCACCGAGCAATTATGGAGGTCCTCTGGTCGATATCCATGGACGCGTATGGGGTCTGCTCGTGCCCCTCTCTCCGAGTCGCGATGGCGAAGTGGCCGGTGCAGCGTGGTACGATTCGGGCATCGGCTTCGCGATCCCCTACGAGACAATCCGAGAGATTCTTCCTCGGCTGGCCCGCGGCGAAGATTTACAAACCGGCTTTGTCGGGGTGAGCCTCGTGGACGAGCAGAATTTATTCGGGATTATGCCTCAAATTCAACTCGTGCACCCTGATTCACCTGCAGCCAAGGCGGGACTGCAGAAGGGAGATCGCATCGTGGCGGTCGACCGTGAGGCGGTGGAAACGATTGCCGAGTTGATGTACCGGCTGAAGCCACATTTGGCTGGTGATGGCGTTGAACTCCTCATCCAGCGCGAAAGTGCGCAGTTCGGTAAAAAGATCATCGTCGCCCCCGAACGCGACATTTCCTGGCGCAAGACGCCGGGGGACGCAAAGAAACGTCTCCCACCGGGCCAGCTCCCTGGACGCAAGAAAAAAGATCGGTTCGATCATCTCTAGACGCGGCGGATCAGCCGCACAATCAGCAAGATGATCACGGCACCCACCGTGGCGGTGATGAATAGATCCAGGTAACCCCCTCCGCCGATGTCGATGTTAAGCAGATCGAAGAGATAGCGTCCTGCGAAGGCTCCCACGAAGGCAACGAGAATATCGCCCAACAGTCCGAAGCCCCCACCCCGCGTGATCACACCCGCCAACCAGCCGACCACCACCGCAATCAGCAGCAGCACGACAATCTGTCCAAAGTCCATCGATCCTAAATTATCAAGCATCTTGGTTTCTCCTGATCGTGAGTCGGCGGACGTATTTTTAATCCGTAGTCTGTTTAGACTACCGTGTTATTCCCCCGCCGGGACCGTTTGTCCCGCGTCTTGCGGATCTCCGGGTGGTAAGGCCTCATCGTCGCTGACGACGTAGAGCAGCATCGCCAGGAGCATCATGCCGATCACCACCCAGGTCTTCCAGTTCTTGTGTGCTCCCCTGCTCTTCTTGGAGTGCTGCTGTTTCTGATGTTTGTGTGGGTGTTTGTGTGATTGGCTCATGGCATTGTTCTCTATCTAGGAGGCTTTTTGGTATTACTTAAAAAAGGAAACACTAGGTCGCATGCACCTCAACCGATTCAGCAGTCTCTTTGGCCACTTCACCGCCCCGCACCACCTCCTCGGCAGTGCCATGCAGGATGACCAGGCAGCGTCCTTCGCGGAGTTGTTTATCGTAGAGTGCCAAACTGTCTTGGGTGAGCCCCAGGTGCAAAAGGCCTGCAAACACCGCTTCGATCCCACCGAGCACCGCCCCACCCTCCAGGCCTCCGACGATCATACTCAGCAGCGGACCACCCACCAGCAAGGGGCCAATGCCGGGGATAAACAAAAAACCAGCACCGGCCAATACGCCGAACAAGCCTCCCCAGAGGGCGCCCTGTTTTCCCCAGAAGGACACCGTTTCCCCGGTGGTGACATA
>CAUZBD010000275.1:0-4315 GCA_963577795.1 Planctomycetota bacterium
TTGGTTAATTTGCGATAGGCAGCTATCACGGTGAAATAAGTTTCAGGCTTCGGTAACAGGCGAACCGTAATCTCCAAGGCAATTCCAAATAGACCCTCAGACCCGACAAACATCCCGGTATAATCAGGCCCGCATTGTTCTAAGCTGTGCCCACCTACCTCAACGAGTTCACCTGTCGGTAACAGTAACTTCAGTCCCAGTACATGGTTGCTGGTCATGCCGTATTTCAAACAGTGTGCGCCACCAGAATTGAATGCAACATTTCCTCCAATGGTACACACCGGACCACTCGATGGGTCCGGTGCGTAATACAGACCGTCCGCAGCACATCGCACTGAGATATTTGCATTAATCACACCGGGCTCAACGGTCATCCGCCGTTCGTCCGGTGCGTATTCAATCACTTTATCTAACCGGTTCATAGCAATCACAAGTCCATTTTCCACCGGTACCGCACCTCCCGAGAGGCTTGTCCCATTCCCGCGGGCGAGAAAGGGAACACCCGCACTGAAACACAACGCAACCGTCTGCACGACCTCATCCGCGCATTCGGGGACCACAATCCCTTTGGGCTTCGCCTTGAAGGCCGTCAGGCCGTCTGACTCGTAGGGAAGAATTTCAGCAGCGCCCCAGAATATCCGGTCAGTCGGATAAATCGCTTTGAGCCCTTGATAAAATGGATCGGCCATAAGTCTTCGCTAAAAGCCACCAACTACGTACTGAATGCCGTACATTAGAGGGCGAATTGCTTTGTTGCTTCCGTAAATGTGGTGTGCACCCCGTCCGAGATCAGGCCCCATCCATGCAACAGATGCTCAGTTCCTGTGATCATCATTTGGATTGCTATACAAATTAAAAGGAATCCCATGATACGCGTAATAGCATTCATCCCGTTGACTCCAAGTATCCGGAGCAATAACCCGGAATGACGTAGACACAGCCAGGTCAGCCCACTTACTGCTGCGATCGCCAACGAAATAGCTGCATAGGAAAACCACATATCATCACCTGATTCGCTGCTGATTTTTGCAGAGGCCGCAATCACAACGGCCAAAGCACCCGGACCCGCTATGAGCGGGAGCGCCAGCGGACAAAATGAAATATCAGACTTCTTCTTGGACTCTTCTTTTTCGTCTACCGAATGCGAATCTTCCTCTTTAGGTGAAAGCAAAGAGAAGCCGATCCTAGAGACAATAAGCCCACCGCCAATCCGAATCCCATCGAGCGTAATCCCAAAGAATTCCATGATGTACGTGCCGCCGATAAAGAAAACAAACATCAGCAAAAAACTATAGATAGATCCTTTTAATGCCTGGGCCCGGCGATAGGTGGCATCATCCCCATCTGTAATACTCAAAAATATACCGACGTTTCCAAACGGATCTGTAATCACAAACAATGAAATGAATATTGCTATAAACTGTTGCCAGAAGTCCATGGTCTTTGAGCCTCTTGTTATTGTTTGCGGTAGAACTTTCGTCCGTAAGACGTATGATAAGATGCAGGCGTCGCTGATAACAGAGTAGTGAAGTCGTTTTTATTGGATCGCGTCGTACGGATTCCACAGTCGATTAGATCGGTTTGGTCTCATAAAAACATCTCTCAACGCGGATTTTGAAGAAGCGCGATTCCTTACATTTCAATTGATGCTGTCTCGCCCGTGATGAAAGATTCATTCCATCAAGATGTGCATTCACTTCTGTTTGGTTCCCCGGCGACCGAACACAATCTTGCGAATCAATGTCGACGCGCTCTTGAAATTGCGCGCCTACTCCAATCGCACGCAACTGGCCTGCAGACGACTCAGGAGCGATTGCAACAGCATGAACTCGACCAGTTGATTCAGAACCCCTCCGACAAAGCAACACTTACAAGTATCACCGACCAGGCATTCCGTTCCACTTCTCCACGTCGCTCAATGGATCAATTGATCCATATCCTCGACGTCCAAGGAATACCACGATTCTTTAGCCGCATCGATAGAACGCTCTTACAGGGGCTACGGTCGTTCGGCGGGTATCTTCCCGGCGTCGCAACACCCCTTGTTCGCGAAAAGATGCATCGCGAAACAGCCAATGTGATCCTTCCCGCCGATGATAGTCACCTTTCCCAACATCTTCATGAAAGACAAGTAAATGGTCTTCGCATGAATGTGAACCTGCTGGGTGAAATGGTACTTGGCGAAGGTGAAGCGGTTAGACGCCTGGATAAATACATTCATCTACTCCGATTAACTGAGGTCGAGGTGTTATCCGTGAAGATATCCAACCTCTTTTCACAGATTACATCGATTGCGCGCGAAGAATGTATTCCCATCCTTTGCGATCGACTGGAAATGCTTCTGCGCGAGGCGACGCATGAGCAATTCACCCGCATAGACGGGAGCCAGGTGAGTAAAATGGTCTATCTCGATATGGAGGAATATCGCGATATGGAGATCACCTCGAATGTATTTATGCAAACACTCGATCGGCCTGGGCTCGAATCGGCAAGAGCTGGAATTGCACTTCAGGCTTATTTGCCTGATGCGTATACCGTCCAGCAGAATTTAACAAACTGGGCCATACAGAGGGCAGAAGCTGGCGGTCACCCGATCACCATTCGAATTGTAAAGGGAGCCAACATGGAGATGGAACGGGTTGAAGCTTCCATTTCCGGATGGCCTCAGGCACCCTTTAAAACCAAAGATGAAACCGACGCCAATTATAAACGAATGCTCCAGTACGGAATGCATCCTGACCGGATTCAGTCGGTTCACCTCGGTGTCGCCTCACACAACCTACTTGATCTATCCTATGCACTTGTGCTTACCGCAGATGCTGATGCATTTACGTCCGTGCAATTTGAAATGCTCGAAGGAATGGCAAACCATCAGAGACGTGCACTCCATGAAATTGCATCGAATCTTTTGCTTTATGCGCCAGCGTGTGGTCAGGTCGACTTTCTGAATGCGATCGGATACCTCATCCGGAGATTGGATGAAAACACCGGACCCGACAATTTCCTCCGGCATGCATTTCAATTGGAGACTGGGAGCCCACAATGGCGAACTCTTGAGAATCAGTTTCTCACATCATTTGATAAAATTTCCAAACTCGACGCGTCGCCACGACGATCATTAGGCCACTCGAAGCATTTGCAACTGTGGTCTCAACCTGCTTCCTGGCGGGAGTTCTCCGGACAACCCAATACAGATTTCACACAACCGCGTGGGCATAACTTATGCCAAAATGTTTTCGACACTGCAAAAGCTTCTCTTGCTCTCGGACCCCTGGAAGTTGCACCTGTCATCGACGGTAAATCGATTCGGACAACGCGCTCCCACTTATGGCGTGAGGATCCATCGAGACCGCAAACACGAACCGTAAAAGTTCACCTTGCCGATCCGGAGCATATTCAGTTGGCGGTGGAGTGTAGCGGGAGCGATCCTGATCGATGGGGAAATGAACCTGCAAGTGAACGCACTCGAGTTTTATTACGCGTTGGAGATGTGATTGAAGCCAATCGACGCGAACTGATGGCGTCGGCGTTGCTGGAGACCGGCAAGACGCTCGCTGAGAGTGATCCTGAAGTATCCGAGGCAGTTGATTTTGTTCGTTTTTATGCCGTTGCGGCCAATGAATTATCGACGCTCGAAGGCATCCAGGCGACACCTGTTGGCCCGATCGTCGTATTGTCTCCATGGAATTTTCCGATTGCAATTCCCTCTGGCGGCATCGCTGCTGCATTGGCCACAGGAAACTGTGTTATCCTCAAGCCCGCTCCGTCGAGCACTGCAACGGCACTTCGACTCTGTCAGTGTTTCTGGGAAGCCGGGGTTTCACGCAAGACGCTCCAACTCATACCTTGTCTCGGTTCGGTCGCCGGCGAGATGCTGGTGAATGCCTCAGCGATTCATTCCGTTATTTTAACGGGTTCCACAAAGACGGCCCGCACCCTATTAAACAACAATCCTAAATTGAGGTTACTGGCAGAGACCGGCGGTAAAAATGCCACGATTATAACTTCTCTTTCTGACCGAGAGTTAGCAATCAAGCACGTTATCGATTCAGCATTCGGTCATAGTGGGCAAAAATGCTCGGCAACGTCACTTCTTATTCTAGAAGCCGAAGTCTATGAAGATCCAGGATTCAAAGCAGCACTCATCGATGCGACATCCAGTCTCACTGTGGGTTCTTCCTGGAACGTGTCGACGCGAATAGGCCCCTTGATCGATCCTCCTAATCAAGAACTTGCCAGGGCCATGGCGACGCTCGACGAGGGGGAACAGTGGGCAGTCGAACCTTTGATCGATGCCGCAAATCCGCAACTGGTG
>CAUZBD010000276.1:0-4313 GCA_963577795.1 Planctomycetota bacterium
GTTGGTATCCAGGAATACGGCATTTCCAATCCAAGCCTGATAGCGGGTCTTGAGGCCCGCGGAGCCACGGTACTACCAGTCCAGATATATCGCTGGGCACTCCCTCGCGACACCGGTCCGCTCGAGGAGAATATCCGTGCGATCCTTGATCACAAGATTGATGTGGTCCTGTTTACATCGGCCAATCAAGTCAATAATTTATTGTCGCTTGCAGAGCAGAAAGGAATGCTTGATGCACTGCTCGGTGCAATGCAGGAGGTCGTGGTTGCCTCCATCGGGCCCACAACGAGCAATTATCTGAGAGAGAAGCAAATTTCAGTCGACCTGGAAGCGAACACTCATAAAATGGGGCAACTGGTGACGTTGGCGACCGAACAGGCGCCAGCATTAAGAAAACGTAAACAAAAACTCACCGAGCTTCTTTCGGTAACAGCGAAGACCGCGTCCAGTAATTCTCAAAATCCTGCATGGGAACAAAGCCTGCTCCTTCGCGCATGCCGTCGGGAGCCGGTCTCGCGAACCCCCATCTGGTTAATGCGGCAGGCAGGGCGGTACATGAAGGAGTATCGGGAAGTTCGTGCAACAACGAGCTTTTTGGAACTTTGTAAAAATCCGGCACTCTGTGCAGAAGTCGCCATTACGGCTGCCGAGCGTTTGGATGTGGATGCCGCAATCATCTTTTCTGACCTATTACCGATTCTTGAACCGATGGGCCTGGAACTAGAATATGGTCAAGGGGAAGGTCCGATTATTCACAATCCAGTCCGCCAAGGCGAAGATGTCCGGCGGGTACTGGCCCTGGAGAGCGTCGATGCACTCCACTATGTCATGGAAACGGTGCAGATAACGCGCGCGCAAATGGCAGAAACGATGCCATTGATTGGATTTGCTGGGGCACCCTTTACTCTGGCAAGCTACACCATCGAAGGCGCGGGGTCGCGTAATTATTTGCATACAAAAACGCTCATGTACCGCGATCCGGCTGCCTGGGAGGCGCTGATGGATCGACTTGTTCAAAGCATCACGCTTTATCTCAATGCACAAATCGCCGCGGGGGTACAGGCGGTCCAGATTTTTGACAGTTGGGTCGGCTGCTTAAGCTGTAGTGACTATCGCCAATTTGTACTGCCACACAGTCGACGTTTAATTCAAGGCATTCAAAAAGGGATTCCGGTGATTCACTTTGCAACGGGGAATCCTGCACTCTATCCCTTACTGGCCGAAGCGGGGGGCGATGTGATCGGTGTGGATTGGCGAATCGGTCTCGACACGGCATGGGCCGCCGTCGGAGAGGACCGTAGTATCATGGGAAATCTTGACCCCATGACCCTGCTTGCTCCGGAGGAACAAATTCGACACGCCGCCGCCGAGGTTTTAAGGCAAGCAGCAAGCCGGCCTGGGCACATCTTTAATCTGGGGCATGGGATCTTGCCGCAAATTCCTGTGGAAAATGTAATTCTCCTCGTTCAAACGGTCAAAGAACTCTCTCTTCGCTAAAGAGCCTTGGATCACCTGGGGGATCCCTATTTATTTGCATCTATATAAATGGCAAGGGGTTGCGTGTTATGATACGACCTCTTTCAAAGCCCCTCCAGCGAACTAGACTGGATCAAAAAGATATTTTGCCTGCCGGCTTTCTCGTTCGTTGGTGAGGATCTGGCTAAAATATAGTTTTGGGCCCACGCGGTTCCTTTTCAAAGAAGCCACTTAAGGATTTGCTCATGCTCCGCCTTGAAGGGGTTGGTTCGACACATACGTGCAACGGCGTCACCCGTCGTGATTTTCTGCAAGTCGGCACATTGGCAGCTGCGGGCTTAACCCTACCCGACTTGCTCTATGCCAAGGAACAGGGGCAGTTGGTCGACGATGACCGGTCAGGGATTATGATTTTTAATCTCGGAGCACCCAGTCAACTTGATACCTTTGATCCTAAGCCGAATGCACCGGCCGAGATCCGTGGACCTTTTAAGGCGATCTCCACGGCATCGCCCGACATTCAACTCTCGGAAATTCTCCCCCAGCATGCCCGTATTGCAGATAAATTTTCACTGGTTCGAAGTTGCTACCACACCTCAGCGGCCGTACATGACGCGGGCTGGCAGATGCTCCAAACCGGAAGACAATTTACCGGGGGCGTGGAAACGCCACATGTTGGATCCGTTGTCAGCTATCTCCGGGGGAGACGCACCGATTTACCGGCACATGTCGTGCTGCCTGAACTGATGGGTCGCGGCGGGGGCAACCTCCCAAATGGCCAAGCAGGGGGTTTCCTGGGTAAATCCCACGATCCGTTCGTCCTCTCTGCAGATCCGTCGAAACCTGATTTTCAAGTTCCTGATCTTTTGCCACCCGCAGAAATCGGGACCGCGCGGCTTAATCGTCGCCAAAAAATGCGCGACATTGTCGATTCGACCCTCAAGCATTTTGAACAAAGTGCGGATGCGCAGCTTTTAGATGAAAACTTTCAGGCGGCTTATCGACTGATGACAAGCCCCCAAGCAAAAGAAGCGTTTAATCTTTCGAAAGAAAAACCACAGGTACGCGACCGCTACGGTCGTAATCGATTTGGTCAATGCTGTTTGCTTGCTCGCAGATTGATTGAAGCGGGAGTGCGATTCGTCACGATCAATACTTTCCTCACCGTCTTCGATGAAATCACGTGGGATATCCACGGTTCCAAACCATTCACCTCGATTGAGGGAATGAAAAACATCGTCGCCCCTATGTATGATCAGGCCTACTCAGCACTGATCGAAGATTTGGACCAGCGTGGCATGCTGGATAAAACGATGGTCGCCTGCGTTGCCGAATTCGGCCGTACCCCAAAGGTCAATCCTGCCGGTGGACGCGATCACTGGCCACAATGTTTCACCTGCTATTTTGCTGGAGGGGGCGTCCAGGGTGGCCGGGCGGTGGGTCAAAGTGACCCCATCGGTGGTGTGCCCGCAGATAGACCAGCGGATCCGCCTGAAATTGTTGGGACGATCTTTCGCGGCATGGGCTTTGATCTGGAAACCGAATTACCTGGCCCTGCTGGCCGACCGTTTCCGATCGTTGATTTTGGTCGCCATGAAATCAAAGAACTTTTTTAAGCTCTAAAACGAATGGTACCGATGGCGTTCCGCTCTTCACTTATTGTGTTTTTGACATTGCTTTCCGTAGCGGGGAGTCGTGCAGGCGAAACGCTGGTCGTACTGCCCCAATCTTTCCAGTTAATGTTCTTAGGGGCAGAACAAGCTTTGGTTTTAGAGCGGCGTAATGAGGCCGACAGCTACATTGGTCAAGTACGCAATAAAGTCAGCTGGAACTCGAGCGATACAGAAGTTGTCACTATCGAGGGAAACCGGGCGCGGGCAGTCGGTGATGGCGAGGCAACGGTCAGGGCGACGTGGCAGGGAGAGACAGCAGAAACGACTGTCTTGGTTAGTGGAACCACAACTGCATTGGAATGGGAGTTCCGTCGACATGTTCTCCCCATACTTGCGAAACAGGGCTGTAACTCCGGCGCCTGCCACGGGGCACTGGCGGGTAAGGGCGGCTTTAAGCTTTCATTGCGAGGATACGACCCGGCAAGTGACCATTGGTGGATAACCCGCCAAGCGCGGGGGAGGCGTCTGGAGCCTGCCGATCCGGCCCGAAGTTTATTACTCGCCAAGCCGACCGGGGGCGTACCTCATAAAGGTGGTGTCCGCTTAAAAATCGACTCCGCCGATTATCAATTGCTAGGCAAATGGATCAGTGATGGGGCAAAGGCTCCGAGTGCCAAAGATCCACAATTAACATCGGTTCAGGTGCTTCCGGATGCGATGACGCTACATCCGGGAGACCGACAACAGCTCATCGTCACCGCTCGCTATAGCGACGGTCGCAAAGAAGATGTAACGCGGTGGGCTAAATTTTCCTCAACCGATGCAACGGTTGCCACCGTTTCCCCTGAAGGTCAGATCGAGGTAATCGGGAACGGACAGGGAGCTATTGTCGTTTGGTTCTCAAGCCGGATTGTTCTCTCTGAAATCAAGTCTCCTTATCCGTACCAGGTGAGCCAAGAGGCTTATCATGAGGCAGCGCAACGAAATTTTATTGATGCGCTGGTTCTCGATAAACTTAAAAGTCTTCATTTGGCACCTTCTCTTCGCTCAAGCGACGAAGAATTTTTACGTCGCGCCTATCTAGACACAATCGGTACCTTGCCCACCCTCACTGAGACGGCGGCATTTTCTGGAAAGTCCGAGGAGGGTGGGGACGACTTGCTGACAACTCAAAAGCGACGTGACGAGGTGATTGAGTCATTGCTGGCTCGCGAGGAATTTGTC
>CAUZBD010000277.1:0-4284 GCA_963577795.1 Planctomycetota bacterium
CTCTCAAAACGTTGCCGCAAAGCACTACCTTCAAGTGACCGATGCGCACTACGCCAGCGCGGCACAGAATCCGGCACAGCAGGCGCACGCAGAGGGCAGTCTGGGCTCGCAAGAGGAATCGCCCGCGCAAAAGAAACCCCCGGTTTTGCCAGGGGTTGCGTCAGACTGCGACTACTTGCGATACAGACAAGTGGGCGACACTGGATTCGAACCAGTGACCTCTGCGGTGTGAACACAGCGCTCTAACCAACTGAGCTAGCCGCCCGATCTATAAAAGCAGCGAAAAACTACCCCGGGAGCCTATCGGAACACGTTCGCCAGAGAACGTCAAGCATGGACCCGCCGGCCGAATGCCCCATCAACACACAAGATATCGGCACACAAGATAGAGATCGATCTTACGAATTTAGATTCGGCGACTCTTCGGTGGGCGGCCCTGCGGGCGGTTCGAATTTGGGCACCGCCGGTTCAGGGTAATCGTCGGCCATCTCCTCGTAGCTTGTCGATGGCGTTGCCGCATAGTCGACCGCTTGCCGCGCTCCCTGAATTTCTGATTCGATTCCCTGCATGCCTCGTTTGAATTCCATCAGGCTTTTGCCGACCGAGCGGCCGACCTCGGGGAGTCGCTTGCCGAAGAGTAGGACGCCGATCGCCCCGATGATGATCATTTCCTGTATGCCAATCCCGAACATCCGCACTACTCCTCGTGTCTTCCCCGGTTGCGTCTTTTCTGTTGTCGATTCGCCCGTCACGGTCGCGTGTGCAAGACGACGAAACTAACTCTGGTTGCTGTCCACTGGTGCCGAATGCACCGTGTCTTCCGCAACGGTTTGTCCGATATCACCCGGATTCGATTGGGTAAGATCAGCCTCCGACTTGTCTTCGATTCCCTGGACGCCTTTTTTAAACTCGACGATTCCCCGACCCATCGATCGCATGACGCTCGGCAGACGATTACCGAAGAGTAAAAGCACGATGCCGGCAACGATGATCAGTTCAACGGGACCGGGCAAACCAAAATAGGCGAGGAGTACAGACATTTTTTTGATCCAAAGTTACAAGTTCAAAAAGCAAGGAGACGCACTTTCAGGCAACTGTCGTAACTTCCGTGACTACCTTATTTTAGCCGATGGAAATGGTGTGTCAAACGCAGCATCGCCGCTGCGACAGAGACGATGCTGCAAAACCCGGTGGTTCCGTAGGTCTTAGGGGCAGTTGGGATGTCTAGCGGGACGGCGAAGTTTGTTTCTTTTTCGCGATGGCGCCTCCATAGATCGGCAGGAACCGATAATAGACTTCCAAACAGAGCGTGGCCATCGCGGTCGAGTAGACACGACCGCCGTGGGGACCCCATTCAGTATCGGCCGACCAACTGCCTTTGAGTTGTCCGCTTTGCTGTTGCGTTGCTAACAGCGTCGTTTGCAGAGCCTGATTCCATTCCGCCCAAAGTGCATCCTGTCGCTGGTACAGCGCAAGGGTCGCATAGTACCAGGCATATAAATTCATCCGTTCATCTGCGGAATAAACGGGTCGTGGTGGATTGGCGAGTAAAAATTCTGCCGCTTCGTTGGCAATCGGATCCAAAGGCCGTGTGCCCGTAAAGAGTCGACAGAAAAGTGCTTCGGCAGTCATTGCCGCCGTCGGAGGCTTGCCGGGACGATAACTTGCCAGTCCTCCCCGCTGGCCCGAAGAGACATACGAGAGAAAACGCGTGACACCCTGCTTGGCTTTTTCGGAAATGGGCACCCCGGCGAGTTCTGCGCTTTTGATTGCCATCACCTGCCAACCCAACTGACTCGTATCTCCGGTGTCGCTGGGTCGATACCGCCAACCGCCCGTTTGGCGATTCTGACTTTGAAGTGTGAAGGCGATCGCCCGGTCCACGTAGGGACGCAAGCGTGCATCCCCTGTCATTCCGTAAGCCTCACTCATGGCGAAGCTGGCCATACCGTGGCAGTACATGGCCGCAAAGAGCGTTGATTCCCCAGCGAGCGAACCGTTGTTTTGCTGGTGTGCAGCGAGATACTCCAATCCTTTGCGGACACCACTCTGGTAAGGTCCGGGACTCATGTGGGTGTGACCACTGCCGAGAAAAGCTAAAAGTGCAAGGGCAGAAATACCGGTTTTGGCCTTGGTGCCAGCCCGCCGTCGGTGATGATCGCTCGCAGGCCGATCGCGACCGCCTTGCCAACGTACGGGATCCCAACTGCCATCTTCCTCTTGCGCAGCGGCCAACCACGCGAGGCCTGCCTCGACCGCCACCTCTGCCTCCGGGCTTCCTCCAAAACGCCCGGCTTGTCGCGCGCGGTCGTCTGCCGACCGCAGGCGATACAATTCTGGGAGTTGATGACCGCCAGGAGTCCGGGGCGGTTGGGCACCCTCTCCCGCCGGCGGTCGCTCAATTTTTACCAGTTTGGGTCGATCATCTTGCGGCGATACTTCGTTCTCTTTTTCGTTCTTTGCGTCGGCAAGTTCGAGCGGCGCTGCAGTCGGACTCGGCGCGGGTCGGAGGGTGGCAGCGAGTGGAGGATGATCGGCCACGGGTAACTCCTCGGCCGCTTCAAGAGGTAGCTGCTCGGGGAGTCGTTCAGCTATCCGATCAGGGCCACTCTTTGCGAGCGGTCGCGTAGGCGGAGCGGCGGCAGGTCGCTGCATCTCAGGTGCCGCTGCGGCGACCGGTGCCGCGGCTTCAAGTCGGGTGGGCACCAGGGGGCCTGCGACAGGACTCGGTTCGGCTGCTGCTGGCACATAATCTGTTTCAGGGATTTTGGCCTCGTCCATCCGCGGCACTTCAAGTGGCGGAATTTCCCCAGCGCGGCCCGGAAACTGTTCCCAGGGTTTGTCCGGTCGTGCCGGTTCGATCGTTCCCATAAACGCATCGCCCAGCGCCACTTCAACCACTTTACCCTCCAGCCCGATAGCGGTTCCTGCGATGCGAATCGTGGCCGCGTAGCCAAACAGAAGGAGGTGAGCGATGAGCGAGAGAATCACACAGATGCGCATCGGGCGGCTGCGGCCCCAGCGGGTGACGAGCAGTCCGGTCAACGCGGCAACGGAGCCCAAAAGCAGCACGAGCCAAAGCACGATCCATGCGTTATGGATCGCATCGGTAGGTAGCGACAGGGCAACCAAGGAAATGTGGCTCATCCGACCTCTCTGCTGGGGATGGGTTCTTTATCGACGTCGCGGAGGATCTTTGCCGGCGTTGGTGATCCGGACCGAAACGCCCATTTTTCGTATTCCCGCTTTACTGCAAGCAGCCAGCACACTCGCCACGCTTTGAAAGCGACCGTTGGCATCGCCACGGACTAAAACACCGAGGGCCGGATACTGGGCTGCTGCGGCGGATAACTCGGCCACCAACTCGGTGATGGAGACAGGTCGGTTGTCGAGTTCGATCCGTCCATCCCGAAAAACATTGACCGTTTTAGCCTCCGGTGCGGCCGAAAGGGCTCCACTATCATTCACCTGCGGAGGTTGGAGACCAATTTTCCTTTCGAGTTCGGAAAATTTTGTCCCCACCATGAAAAAGATGATTAAGAGAAAAACGATATCGATCATCGGTGTCAGGTTGAGCGATGGTTGCTCGTCAGTATGCGTTTTGAGTGCCATCGAAATCTTCTCCGTTTTTATTATTCCGCGTGAACAGTGGCGGTGCTTTACGCAGCTTTGGACCGGGAAGTCTTTTTCGGACGACTCCCCGCTTCGGCGGAAATTTCGGCCACGACGTCCTGCGAAACCGCGTCGATATCCATCACCAGTCGATCGACGCGCGAGAGGAAGAACATGTAGGCAATCAGTGCAGGAATCGCGACGGTAAGCCCGCCGGCGGTGGTAATCAGGGCCTGTCCGATTCCGGCGGCCAAAAGTTCCGGTTTACCCATCGCATCGGCGGTTGCGATGTCGTTGAATGCCTGAATCATTCCCACGACAGTACCGAGCAGACCGAGCAGTGGTGTGACGGTGGCGATTCCATTGATCAGCCGTAGGTAGCGACGCAGTCCCCCAGTGACCCGTTCGCCCGAGTCGATGATTGCCTGTTCCACTTCCACCGCAGGTCGCCCCCACTTCTGTACGGCTCCGGCGAAAACTTCCGCGACAGGGCTACCATTTTTTCGGCACATGGCGAGCGCCTCTTCCTGGTCGATAGAGCGTTCCCGCAACTGATGCAGGAATTGGCGCACAAACGGCCTGGGAATCACCCGACGACGGCGGAGGCTGATCAACCTTTCAAAAACAAACAGGAATAAAATAAACGAAGCAAAAAGGATGGGATATAGGAGG
>CAUZBD010000278.1:0-4281 GCA_963577795.1 Planctomycetota bacterium
TGGAGACAGCGGAGATTGCCATTCAGGCATCGCTAACCGGTCACCTCGTTTTCAGTACGCTGCATACCAACGATGCACCAAGTACGATTACACGTTTAAAGAACATGGGGGTTCCCGCGTTTTTGATTACGGCCACACTCGAGGCCATCTTGGCCCAAAGACTTGTTCGTCGCATCTGCGATAAATGCAAAGAGGAAACGAGTCTGACACCGGAACTTCTTTCCGAGTTGGAGTTGGAAGCCAAAGATATTGCAGGCAAAAAGGTCTACAAGGGAAGGGGCTGCGACCACTGCAACAATACGGGTTACCGTGGCCGGGTCGGGCTCTATGAACTTTTGAGCGTGAATGAAGAAATTAAAGATTTAATCATTGAGAGTGCGTCGACGGAACTGCTTCGTGATGCGGCTCGTCGCAATGGCATGGTGCCTCTTCGTGATGCGGGTCTCGAGCGGGCATTTGAGGGACTGACCACGATTGAAGAGGTGATTCGCGAGACGATTCTCGACGGCTAACCGAATTTAGGCCGTAACGGATGAGGCTTTCGGTGTGGTAAGGAAACCCGGTTTTGCCGGTCCTGCGGAAATTTGCATCCGCTGCAGCTTTTTTGGTATCATTGCCGTGGCTTGTGAAGGTTGCCGGCGTTTGATACTTCGCTGGCGGAAGGAGAGGTCAGGGCCAATTGCGTTGGGGGGTTCGTCGAGCGACGCACCTGTGGCAGAGAGAAGGAACAGACGATGCCCACTTTTCAGTTTGAGGCGATGGACGCAACGGGTCAGGAGATCCGTGACGTCATCGATGCTGAAAATCAGGAAGATGCACAAGCAACCATCCGCAAAATGGGCTACTTCGTTACGAAGATAGCCGTGAAGAAGAGCCGCAAAACGCGGGCAGCGAGTAAAGAGACTGCCGGTGCGGGGGCCAAGAAGAAGCGTAGAATGGTGATCGGAGGTGTCGGCAGCAAGCAGCTTACTGCCTTCACCCGGCAGCTTTCTATTTTGCAGGATGCCGGCTTACCGATTCTCCGGAGCCTGAAAATTCTTGAAGGCCAGGCTCCGACGGGGCGGCTCAAGTACAGTCTGCTCGATACGTGTGAGGAAATTGAATCCGGATCGACGCTTTCGGAGTCGATGACCAAATCCCCCAAGGCGTTTGACCGTCTGTACGTCAATATGATCCGTGCGGGTGAAGCGGGCGGTGCGCTAGAAGTCATTCTCCGTCGCCTCGCAGAGTTTCAAGAACGGGCCGAAGGCCTCAAGCGCAAAGTCAAAGGTGCGCTCATCTATCCAGCGGTGGTGGTGACGGTGGCGGTCAGTATTCTGACCTTTATCATGTGGCAGATCGTGCCGGCCTTCCAGAAAATTTTTGATGATTTTGAAGCTGAGCTTCCGACACCCACGCAGATACTGATCACGATCTCCGATTTGGTCGTGCATTGGGGTTTTTTGATTCCCGTGATTCCCATTGGTATTTGGCTCAGCGTGAAGTTGCTGCGGAAATTTGAACAGGGTCGGATGGGCTGGGACATGTTTATCATCAAGGTGCCCGTTTTTGGCCAACTGATTGAGAAAAACATTCTCGCCCGTACCACACGAACGCTCGGCACGCTCATCGCGAGTGGTGTGCCTATTCTTGAAGCGCTCAACATCACCAAAGAGACCAGTGGAAACGCGGTCTTCGAGCGGTTGTTTGGGAAGGTCATCGATTCGATTCGTGAAGGAGAATCGATTGCGCGGCCGTTGAAGGAATTTTCAACGCTCGGATTTCATCCGGTCGCAGGAATCCTCTGGGTTATTTTTATGGGCGGACCGATTGGGGTGTTGCTCTACATGCGGAAGATGCGGCAACCGGTCGTCGATGATCTGGTGGTCAACATGATTGACGTCGGTGAAGAAACGGGTGAACTCGATACGATGCTCTACAAGGTGGCCGACACCTTTGATGACGAGGTGGCGGTACTGACCGAAAGTTTGGTGAGTTTAATGGAGCCGATTTTGATCGTCGGCTTAGGTCTGGCGATCGGCTTTATTGTGATTTCGCTCTTCCTGCCGCTGATCGAATTGATCAAAAGCCTTTCGTAATTGGTGGTTGCAGGTGGGGGAAGCGGAGCGCTGGCGGGCCGTGAAGCTTAAAAACGGGAGAAAAGGGCCACTTGAGTGTCGATTTCTTTACATCGCTGCGACAAAGGCCGATAATAAGACTGTCGGCCTGCAGGGCTGGGGGTCGATCGGCGGTCTGGCAAGCTGCAGCAGAAGGGGCGAAGAGCAGAGAACACTGCCTAGGGCAATTTGTTTGTCTGGCGGTGAGGCAGAGAGACATGAAGTGTTGGCCCGGCAGGGTGCGGTGCAGTGGTCGGTCTGCAGCGTCCGCACGCATGGAATCTTGGTATGCGCAACGATCCGCAGGGTGTCCGTTACGCCCCGCGCGATTGAATAGGGGTTTTACGCTTACTGAAGTGCTGATTGTGGCGGTGGTGATCGGTATCCTGCTCTCTTTTATCACCGCGGCCGGTTTTTCCGCACTCACGCGGGCCCACGCGTTTGCAATTCAAACCGAGGCGGGCAAGCTGGCCTTGGCGATGGAGATGTTTAAGCAGCAGTATGGCTCTTACCCACCAGCCAACCTTACTCCACCATCAACGGCCAATGCTCCCGATCGCCTTTACCAGTTTGTTGCCCGCGCCTTTCCACGTTATGTGCAAAAACTCACGTTAGACTCTGGCCTCACCGGAACGGATCAGCAGAGGTTGCGTAATGATTTACAGAGGACGCAATCTGAGGGGGGCAAGGGACTGTTTCTTGGTGATATCCCAAGCGAATTTAGTCCCGCGCACGCGCTTCTCTTTTGGTTGGTCGGTTTTTCTGGTGATCCGGCCGATCCGTTTGCCGGGCACCGTGAGCGGATGCAAGGTGAAGATCTGACGAGTGCCTTCTATGCCTTTGATCCGGAGCGGATTGGCAACCGTTATGATGACGGGGGTACCGATGTGACAAGTGATGATCCTCAAAGACAAGAGATGCAGACGCAACTCACAGCTATTTACATACCGGACACGAGCGGAGGTGGGACGTTCAGTAACAACAGTGCGGCCTATCTTTATTTTTCGTCTCCCTACGATGTGCCCTATTGTTACGATAAAGGAAATCCGGAATTAAAATTTACGGCGTATGCGGTTGCCTCTGAGAAGCCTTTTCAAGTGATCAATGCCGGCCTCGATCGCAAGATTGGCCGTGGGGGAACGAGTCGAGAGGGTGAGGATGCCGACAACGTAGCGCACTTTTCTGGGCAGTTGATGGGAGATTAAATCGAAAGCGACGGAGACCGCGGAAGTCACTGCTGCGTTGTGGGAGAATTAATTTATAATGGACAGCCGGATTAAAATTTCAACCATGAACCCGAAAATGAACCCGAAAATGAACCCGAAGAGGAGTGGCCAGATGCAGCGTTTTAGGAAGCGACCAGGGCAAAGACAGGGAAGTGCGCTGCAGGAGTGCCGGTGCCGATGCAGATACAGCGGCGGTGCGGACCGCGGCTTTACGCTCACCGAGGTGCTCGTCGTGGCCCTGATCATCGGCATCTTGCTCGCGCTGGTTTCGGCGGCCGTCTTTCCGGTCCTCGATACTGCGAAAGAGTTTGGTATTTACAGTGAGGCGGCAAAGTTAAAATTAGCGATGGAGCAACTCAAATCGCAGTACGGCGCCAATCCGCCAGCCGATTTGAGAACTTCTGAGGGTGATCTAGAGAAATTTGTTGCAAGAGTATTTCCTCGGTACACGGGCGACTTGTCGGAGCTTCCGGATTCGGTCAATAGGGGTTCTTTCGATCCGGGCAATGCGCTTGTTTTCTGGTTGGTCGGTTTTTCGGGCGATCCTTCCAATCCCTTCAGCAACCATGACAAGCGGATGAGTGGTGCCGATATGTCGGCTGCTTTTTATGAATTCGATACGGATCGGTTGGGCACCAACAGTAATATTGTTCGTTATTTTCCTGCCCTGCCTGGTGGAGAATACGACACGGCCGATGCCTCGCGGGCATTTTTATATTTTGATCGTTCCGCCTATTCTGAGTCCTACACGCCCCCCTCGTCGACTACGGCGTTTAATGCATACAAAAATTCAGGCGGCGGCTACTACAGTCCGCAGAGTTTTCAAATTATCCAGGCCGGCCTCGATGGAAATCTTGGCACGGGAACATCGCTCTCTGCCGAGGACGACAATATCGGCAGCTTTGCCAGCGGTACGGTCAAAGATTTGTATGATAAAAACAACTGATATGCGCAAACAA
>CAUZBD010000279.1:0-4280 GCA_963577795.1 Planctomycetota bacterium
CCCGTATGCGGGCGTTGCATCAGGTCCGCATCGTCGAGATCCTCCAGATAAGTGGTGCAAATGCTTTCGCTCGTCGTCCAATTATTCTTTATGATTTCTTGACTGTGCATGTTGTATCTCCTGTTGATAAAAAACAAATGGTCACTAACGTGTCTCGATGAGTTTGCGCAAAAGCCGCAAATTGGACCGGTCCCACGTCGAGTTGCCCCTGGGGCCTTTGGGCGTTTCTAAATACATCGGCACCTTTTTAAATCGCCGATCGTTGAGCAGATGCTTAAAGGGAGCAAGGCCCAAGTGGCCCTTGCCGATCGCCTCGTGCCGATCGACCCGCGAACCAAAGGGTTTCTTACTGTCGTTCAGATGAAACGCTTTGACTTTTTTTAGCCCCACCGCGCTGTTAAGTTTGCGCATCGTCGCACGGTATTCCTTGTCACTCTCCATCGGGTAACCGGCAGCGTGGACGTGGCAGGTGTCGAAACAGATCCCGACCGTGTCGGGGTTTTTGACTTTTTCGAGGATCGCACCGAGCTGTTCAAACTGCCAGCCGAGATTCGAGCCCTGACCGGCAGTGGTCTCAAGTAGAATCTGGGCCGTGCGTTTTTTGGTCTGCTTATGCACCTCGTTGATCCCGCGGGCAATCTGCCGAATTCCGGCCGCTTCGCTGCTGCTGGTAAACGCACCCGGGTGCGCCACCACATAGGGGATCTGGAGCCGCGAGGCCCGCTCGATCTCGATCACGAGCGCATCGACCGATTTTTTCCAAAGCACCTTGTCGGGACTACCGAGATTGATCAGATACGAGTCGTGGGAGATCGGGTGGGTGATGCCGAGCGTCTCCATGGCTTCGGTAAAGAGCCGCACATCCTCCTCCGTGAGCGGTTTGGCCCGCCACTGGTTGTTGTTCTTGGTAAAAATCTGCACGCAGTCGCAGCCCTCTGCGGCCGCGATTTCGACCGCCTTGTAGTACCCCCCTGCAATCGACATGTGGGCCCCCAAAATTGACATCGTCTTATAAATCCTTTTGCATTCGTAGTTTGCTAGCTTGGTGAAAATTTATTTGTGCTGCCCGAAAATCCTTGCTCGATCCTAAAGGGGCGATACAATGCGGTGATATGGCGGGGTGTGAAGGTTGCCCTCACTGTCACCCTCAAAAGTCACCCTTAAAAGGAGAATCATGCGATGTGGAATCTCGATACAGGTGAATGGATTGGTGTCGGAATCATCGGGTTAGTGATCGTAGCCATTGTGGGACGTGGGCTGCTGAAGTTTTGGACGATACAGCATCGTCGCCATGCACGCAAACGGTTCCGCCACCAGCGTGAGCGACTCGAGGCACGTTTTTTTGATATCGCGGCCGCGAGTGGTAAACCGAGAGGTTTGCGTTGGGTAGATATTGATTTTGACGATGCGGTATGCTTTGCCCGCGATCGCGACCGGAACCAATTGCTCGCCCTCGTTGCGGTGACGATCGGCTTTGAGGCGATCGAAGGAGGCGACATGGAAGAAGTCGAAGCGGTGAGTAACTTGCGTGCGGCGACCGCACTCTTTCATTTAGAAGGCAAGTGGTGGAATACGAACGGCCGCGTGCTGTTTAACCTCGAACCGGTCGAAGCACTTTCGCGGCTTGCCGGTGTCTTGGAACAGGCGGGCGACTAAGATTTATTTTGCCAGAAGTTTGCGGAGCACGGTTTGCAGAATACCGCCGTTGCGGTAGTAGTCCATCTCGACCGGCGTATCGATGCGTATTTTCGCAGCGAAGGTTTTCTTTGCACCTGCAACATCGGTGGCCGTGACCTGAACTTCGGCACCCGGAGTGAGCGTGTCGTCGAGTCCGGGGATATCGAACGTCTCTTCGCCGGTAAGACCCAGACGCTGCCAGGTGTCTCCGGGTGGAAATTCGAGCGGTAGCACACCCATCCCCACCAGGTTGCTACGGTGGATCCGCTCGTAGCTGGCGGCAATGACGGCCCGCACACCGAGCAGCATAGTTCCTTTGGCGGCCCAGTCCCGGCTGCTGCCGGTACCGTACTCGGCACCCGCAAGCACGACCAGCGGTACGCTCTGCTTGCGATACGCGATCGCCGCCTCGTAGACGCTCATCGTTTCCCCTTCGGGCAGTAGTCGCGTGACCCCGCCTTCGGTCCCGGGGGCCAGTTGGTTGCGGATGCGGATGTTGGCAAACGTGCCGCGGGTCATCACCCGGTCGTTTCCGCGTCTGGAACCGTAGCTATTAAAATCGCGGGGCGCAACGCCCTGCTCCTGCAAATAGCGGCCCGCCGGCGAATCGGCCGCAATCGCTCCAGCCGGTGAAATGTGATCGGTCGTCACCGAGTCGCCGAGCAGTAACAGCACACGCGCACCGGTGATGGGCTTGATCGGTTCCGGCTCGGGAGGCAAATCAATCAGAAACGGTGGCTCCTGCACATACGTGCTCTCACCGTTCCAGGCAAACAACGCCCCCCCGCCCTGCTCCATCGCATTCCACTGCGGGTTGGACGTAAACACATCGGCATATTGACTGCGGAACATTTCCGGACGCACACTTTCAAGCGCCGCGTCAATCGATGCCTGATCGGGCCAGATGTCGGAGAGAAAAACCGCCTGCCCGTCGCTCCCCTCGCCGAGTGGCTCGCTTGTTAGATCCACCGTGGTCGACCCGGCCAGCGCATAGGCAACCACCAGGGGCGGACTGGCCAGATAGTTGGCTTTGACCAGCGGATTCACGCGGCCTTCAAAATTTCGGTTACCGCTCAGGACGGCCGAGGCCACCAGGTCTCCCTCCTGGACTGCCGCGGCGACCGGTTCGGGCAGCGGGCCACTGTTGCCGATGCAGGTCGTGCAACCGTAGCCCACGGTGTAAAAGCCGATTTTTTCAAGCGCAGTGGACAATCCCGACGCGTTGAGGTAATCGGTCACCACCCGCGAACCGGGCGCGAGGCTCGTTTTGACATAGCTCGGTACCGAGAGTCCGCGGGCAACCGCATTTTGGGCGAGCAGCCCCGCAGCAACCATCACGCTCGGATTGGAGGTATTGGTGCAACTGGTGATCGCGGCAATCACCACGGCGCCGTGCGTGATGTCGGTCGAGTCGCCACCTGACTCAACATGCGCGGTTTTTTCGATGGCTGCCTCCTCGAGCGCAAATCCGCGCTCGCTGACCGGTGCCCGCAACGCGGCGGCAAAGGATTGCTTCATGGCATCGAGGGGCACGCGATCCTGTGGCCGCTTGGGGCCCGCCAGGGAAGGGGTTACTTTGCTGAGATCAAATTTTAATCGACGCGTGAACTCGGGGTTGGAGTCGCTCTGGTGGAAAAGGTGATTTTCTTTGGTGTACCGCTCGACGAGTTCTACCTGTGATGCATCGCGTCCTGTGAGCCGTAAATAGGCGAGCGTCACTTCATCCATTGGAAAAAATCCCATGGTGGCGCCATACTCGGGAGCCATGTTGGCGATCGTGGCTCGATCGGCCAGGGACATCGAGGCGACCCCATCGCCGAAAAACTCCACGAACTTGCCGACCACTTTTTCGCTTCGCAAAATTTCGGTCACTGTCAGCACCAGATCGGTGGCGGTGGCTCCCGGTGGTAAAGTGCCGGTAAATTCGAACCCGATTACTTCGGGTGTGAGCATGTAGATCGGTTGGCCGAGCATGGCCGCTTCCGCTTCGATTCCCCCCACACCCCAACCCAACACCCCTAGACCGTTGATCATCGTCGTGTGGCTATCGGTACCCACCAGTGAATCGGGCACCGCGACCTGCCCCTCCCCGTGGGGTCGCAGAAAGACCCCACCGGCTAAATACTCGAGATTCACCTGATGCACGATGCCGACACCCGGGGGGACGGCGCGAAAGTTATTGAAGGCTCCCTGGGCCCAATGCAGCAGCTCGTAGCGTTCGCGATTGCGCGCAAATTCGAGATCGACATTAATCTCCAATGCATCGGGCGAGGCGAAGCGATCGACCTGCACGCTGTGATCGATCACCAGATCGGCGGGAATCAGCGGATTGATTTTGTCGGGGTCCCCGCCGAGCCGCTGCATCGCGCTCCGCATGGCCGCCAGATCGACCACGGCCGGTACGCCAGTGAAATCTTGCAGCACAACCCGCGCGGGCAGAAAGGGAATTTCGACAGGTGTGCCTTCGGGCGACCAGGCGGCGAGATTCCGCACGTCCTCTTCCCGCACGAGCGTCCCATCGAGATTCCGCAGGACGGACTCGAGCAGCACCCGGATCGAATAGGGCAGCCGTTCAATCTCACAGAGGCCGGCTGCTTCCAGGC
>CAUZBD010000280.1:0-4256 GCA_963577795.1 Planctomycetota bacterium
CCTCACCGAGCACCGGGTTGTAATGAAAACTGACCGGAAGTGGATTCACGGGCGATGCCTCCGGATCGACCTTCGCCGCAATTTGTTTAGAAAAGGGAACCGCTTCTTGTGCATCTGCGGAAAAAAAACCGACAAAGCCCAGAATGAGAAAACCGAACGCCCGCGCCAGATGCTGCCGCTCCATCGCTGTTCCTTTCTTTCGGCCACCGGGCGGGAAATCTCTGCTCGTCAACTTCCACAAGACACGTAAGATTGGTGACCTGAATATGCCTTGGATATTGAAGGTGACTTTAAGGGCATATTTTCTTTGATTGGGTAAAAGAGAAAAGGGGCGGTAACCATCGAACCGGCTAGAAATCATCAAAACAAAAACATGTTTATGCTTTGATGTATTGGCTCTTGGTTTAGAAAGAATTTAAGGGGCTGCTCGAATCGGGCTGTGCACCACCGGCTCAGCCGTCTTTGACGAATGCACTGCGTATCTTCTCGACCCGTTTTCGGTTCACACCGAGGTCCGAATAGCCCACGCGCGATGCTGAGCGGATTTGGATCGTTTTCGCCTGTGGGTCAACATAGAACTCGAGATCGTCAACAAATTGAAAGATTCGACTACGACATTCAAAGTGGAGGTAGTTGTCCTTTTGTGTAACGAGTCGCGTCCGCGGCATCTGGGATAGGATTTTGACCAATTTGGTCAATGCGCTCTCGGGCGTCCCTGAAAAAAATAGCGGGCGAATTTGATGCGACTTTTCAGGGTCTTCCGTGGAAACGCAATTGGGTGAACTAGGGCAGCCCCCAAGTTTTTCATCGATGACTCCTAGTTCACTCGGTTTTGTGGATGGCATCAAACGAATTCCTAGACAGAATAAGAAAGCGAATAAAAAGATGGAAATAGACTGCAGCAGCCGTCGCTTTTCTCGCATTGCTACTTGGACTCCCATGCCCCGAAAAGGCTTTGTGGCCACCTGTCGATTATACCGCCGCAGCAGAGGCGACGGATCGGGGTGCAATCATCGAGAGTTTTATTTTTTGTCTTTTTACCCTCCTGCTGAGTCTTCATCCGTGCGTGGGATCGATTAGGATAATGAGATAGACACCGCTGCTTATCCAGGAATCAATCGATGCAATTTAATTCAAGCCGAATATCAACACGGACTGCAGAATGGAATCGAAATGCTTGCAAAAGTGGATTTACGCTGATCGAACTTTTGGTGGTGATTGCCGTGATCGGAATCTTGGTCGCCTTACTCCTCCCAGCGCTCACCTCGGCCCGCGAAGCGGCACAAAGAGTTGCCTGCCTCAACCATTTACGGCAAATAGGGCTCGCAACGCAAACACACGTTGATAAGTTTTCCGCTTATCCATCCGGTGGCTGGGGATACCAGTGGGTGGGAACGCCCGAACGAGGGTTCGGTCGGGAGCAACCCGGGGGATGGATTTACAATCTTCTGCCATTCCTTGGTGAAGAAGCGTTGCACGGAATGGGTCGCGGTTTACAGGAAGATGAAAAATTGGGTGCGATTGCCGATCGCATCCAAATTCCCATTGCGACTTTCACCTGCCCTTCACGGCGTGCTTCGAAAGCATGGCCGATCGTCGGGGATGCTCCCCATCTTCATCAACCGGTCAACTCCGGTCCGGTCAACCAAGTTGCCCGCGCATGCTATGCGATCAATGCGGGAAGTGTGATGGAAGAAAACCCTCCACCTGGCCCAAATTCAATCGAAGAAGCCGAAACATTTGCATGGCAAGATACAAATATCTTTAACGGAGTAAGTTACCAGAGAAGCCGCGTACGACCGCGATATCTTATCGATGGGAAAAGCAGCACCCTCTTGGTCGCCGAAAAATATCTCTTTCAAGACGATTACCAAACGGGGTCAGACAAAGGGGATAACGAAAGCATGTACACTGGATATTGCATTGATCTGAATCGCTTCGCCAGTCGCGATCTACCGCCCCTAAGAGATTCCGTCGATAACGGCGATGGACTTAATCGGCAGTTTGGTGGACCGCACGCGGTTTGGAATGCAGTTTTTTGCGATGGATCCACCCGCGGGCTCGCATTCGAGATCGATCCCCTCATTCACGAGATGCAGGCCAATCGTAATGACAGTACTCTTTAAATTGTCTATCGATATCCCCCGCAACAAGCAAAAGATCGAAGATGCTTTCTCATAGCTCCGCAGAAAAAATAGGTGTGATCATTGTTGATCACGGCTCGCGCCGAGAAGAAAGCAATCGACTGCTGCTCGAGATTGTTGATGCTTTCCGTGAAGTGGGTGGCTATGCGGTTGTGGAACCGGCGCATATGGAACTGGCAGAACCGTCGATCTCCATCGCCTACAACAAGTGCGTCGAAGCTGGGGCCACGCAAATTGTAGTGCATCCTTACTTTCTTCTTCCCGGAAGACATTGGGACCGCGATATTCCACAGTTAGCCGCAGCGGCCGCGGCCGACCACCCCAAAACATCCTATCTGGTGACGGCACCGCTGGGAGCACATCCGCTGATGGCCCAGGTGATCGCAGAGCGAATTGCCGGTTGCCTGCGACATAGCCATGGAGAGGAAGGGGACTGTCTACTCTGCGCAGGGACCGATAAATGTGCGTTTCGACAGGCCGAAAATTAAGCTGCTTCAGCAACCGCAGTGTTCGGTTATGGTAAACTCTCCGCAATCAAATCCACTAAAAAGTCGGCTGCTTCTTGCTGCCGCGCGGCGCGCCCTGTTTCTTGCAGACGATACTGAATGGGCCGCGGGCTGGGCACGGATCCGCTATTCAGGGCTTGTGATTCGCGGCAAAGAATGGCCGCAAAGAGGATGCCGTCTAGTTCTTCCGGGGCATCCGGGCCGAGATGTCCTGTAATCGCTGCGGCTAGCGACGCTTCGGGCGTGGCTTTCAATACGGCTCGAGCCATGGCAAGAGTCACCTCTGTACTGACGGACGAATGCTGCGAAAGTATGTCCTCGGAAACTCCGAGCCATTCGGTCTTTACCGACTCGCGATAAGTTACCATTGATCCACAAAAAACTTCTGACGCTCCCGAGATTCCCGTCAGCCGAGCGGCTGCCAGACCTCCCGTACAACTCTCGGCCAGCACGAAACGAAGCTTTCGCTTGCGTAACTTTTCGATCAGACTACGATATCTTTCCGCTCGATTCATGCTGCATCCCGGTTTGCAACAGGCCCGGCGGTGAAATCTAAAAGAGCGAGGCTCTCTTCGCTATCGTCAGCTGTTTTTACCGCAGCGTCACTCTCCTCACCCTCCAGATTACGTGCCTGACTGAGGGCTGAAGTGACGATGGCGGCTGGCACCGCCACGATTCCGACACCAACCATCAGGACGGCGACGGTGAAAAAACGGCCCCCAATCGTAATCGGATAGATGTCGCCGTATCCAACTGTGGTCAGAGTGATCACGGCCCACCAGAGACTATGAAATACCGAGGCGAATTTTTCAGGCTGCGCAGCGTGTTCGAAATAGTAAATTCCCACTGCCGAGATAAAAAGTAGGATTCCAGTAATTGAAAAGAAGAGAGCGATCTCCTCCTTGGAGAGCAAAAACGCGCGGTGGAAACGCTGGATCGCTTTGCTGTAGCGGACCAGTTTCAGGATTTGAAAGATACGCACAATGCGTACCGCACGTAGAGCCCGTAGATCGATGCCAATCCTCACATAAAATGGCAAAATGGACATCAGATCGATGAGGCCAAAAAAACTAAAAATGTATTTCCATTTTTTAGGGGCAGCGATCAGGCGAATCGCATATTCGATCGTAAAAATCACCACGACTACCAGTTCCTCCCACCAGAGAAATTGGCGGAACTCGGGCGAGAGATTTGGGAGCGTCGAGACAGAAAAAAAGAGCAACGAGCTAAGGATCAAAATCTGGATACCCACGGCAAAACGACGGCCTGTGGGCGTGTTCGGGTGATCAACAATCTCACAAAGCCTGCGGAGGGCTTGCATTCTGGGTACCTCAGACGCGCTAGCAATGGACAAACGGACGGGAGAGTAGTCGGCTGGAGGGGTGAGGGCAAGATGTAATCGATTGCCCCCCAGCGACCGAACGGCCCGCATACCTTGCTAGCATGCCCAACCACAAAAAATGCGCCGTGTAACGTAATTGGTTGCCATCTGCGGTGCCTTTCTTTTTTCAAGATTGGCACCATAATCGCCGGTGCCAACGTTCTGCTGCCCCTGAAAGTCTTCTATGTCGCACTCTGTCCTGATGCAGATTGAGGAAATGTTACG
>CAUZBD010000281.1:0-4238 GCA_963577795.1 Planctomycetota bacterium
CGGGTTGAGCCACTGCTCGCTCAGATGCAAATGGCTGGCAAGTGTGGCACAAAATGCATTCGTGACGGGAAGTGGGAAATAATAAGCTCCCAGATAGATGGCCCCATACATCAAAATCAGGGCGACAATCGAAGGCCAGAGCAAGCGTCCGCCGCGCCGATAGACATAAAATCCAATCACCGCAGCAAGCGGGACTTCAATCCATACCGAAAGAACCGATTCAGGAAACATTTTAAAGATGCCGGCAATCACCAGACCAAAGATGGCCAGCACGATCGAAAGGGCCAAAAAAAGAACGGTGAGAAAAAAAAGTTTTGCCCGCGGAGAGATAATTCGCCCGGCCACCTCCCCGATCGTTTGTCCACGATTGCGCAGGCTAATCACTAGCGCACCAAAATCGTGCACCGCACCGATGAAGATGGCCCCTAGCACAACCCACAAAAGTGCCGGGAGCCAGCCCCAAAAAACGGCGATCGCCGGCCCGACAATCGGCCCGGTTCCTGCAATGCTCGTAAAGTGGTGCCCGAAGACAACTTCTTTGCGGGTCGGAACGAAATCGACATCGTCCTGTAGTTGCCGACTCGGTACCACAGCTTTGGGGTCGAGCCCAAAGATTTTATGAGAGATCCAGCGACCGTACGTATGGTAGGCGATTAGATACGCGAGAAAGGCGCCACCGGCAATCAGAATCGTACTCATACTAAAATCCGCCTGCGCAAAGAGTTTCCACACGATAACGCACTGCCTGTGCGCGGGCAACCTTGAAGCGTCCTCTGAGTCAGTAGACTCGCCGGAGACAGCCCTTATAATGGGCCCGCCGGTCGGCCTCCGGGCTTGATAAAAATCAAAATACAATCTGCCATTTGCGGAGAAGAGGAGATGGTTTTGGCTGAAAAAGTTGTAATTATTGGTAGCGGCCCGGCCGGGTGGTCGGCGGCTATCTATGCGGCGCGAGCCAATCTGAGCCCGCTTGTCTTTGAGGGAACCATGCAAGCGGAAATGATCCCGCTCGGGCAATTGGCCTTTACGACCGAAGTGGAGAATTATCCTGGCTTTCCCTTCGGGAACGTGCGTGAATTTATTGAAACGGCTGTCGATAAAGACCGTCATTGGAATTTACCGCCGGTACCGCATGAAGAGCGCGACGGAAAACCCCATTATGCGGTCCAAGGCGTGGAGTTGATGGAACTGATGAAACAGCAGGCACTCAACTTCCAGACCCGGGTGGTCGGCGATGACATCGTGGAAGTCGATTTCAGCAGTCAGCCACTGCGAGTGATTCCTGCCAGTGGAGAACCGGTGGAAAGTCAGACCGTGATCATAGCAACTGGCGCAAGAGCCAATTATTTGGGCCTCGATTCGGAGGAAACCTATAAAAACAAAGGGGTCAGTGCCTGCGCGGTCTGTGATGGGGCCTTGCCGATCTATCGCGGCAAGCCGTTGGCGGTCATTGGCGGTGGTGATTCGGCCGTGGAGGAGGCAACGTATCTGGCGAACCTTAAAGATGCCGCCACCATCTATTTGATTCACCGCCGGGATAAGTTACGGGCGTCAAAGATTATGCAGCAGCGGGCACTGGACCACCCCAACATTGAGCTTGTCTGGAACAGTGTGGTTGAGGAAGTTTTAGGCGATGGTAAGTTGGTAACAGGGATCAAACTTAAAAGTACGGTGGATGATTCCGAGCGAGAACTGGCCGTCGGCGGGATGTTTGTGGCGATTGGTCATACCCCCAACACGGCGTTCTTGCACGGCAAGCTCGAGATAAACGAGAAGGGCTACATTCAGTGGCAAGAGCCATTCCGCACGCTCACCAGTGCCGAGGGGGTCTTTGCAGCGGGGGATGTGGCCGACGATTATTACCGGCAGGCGATCACTTCCTCCGGGACCGGTTGCATGGCGGCCCTTGATGCCGAGCGGTATCTGGCGGCGCACGAAGCGTAACGCGGCACAAAAAAGTATGAAGGGAGCGCAGCGATGAGTCAGGCGGAGACCCGTATCGACGGTGATCGGCAGGCGCTCGTTGAGGCGCAGGACCAAGGCGGCTCAGCCATATTTAAAACGTACTTTCGTCTGTCCGGTCCCGGATGGCTGCAGAGTGCGATCACGCTTGGGAGCGGTTCGCTGGCCGGCGCGCTCTTTCTTGGTGTGCTGGGAGGGACGAGCCTCCTTTGGTTGCAACTGGTGGCCATCGTGATGGGAGTCATTATGCTCTCGGCTATCAGCTACGTGACCCTCTCGACCGGAGAGCGACCGTTTAGAGCGATCAATCAGCACATTAATCCAGTCCTCGGCTGGGGCTGGCTAATCGCAACCTGCATGGCCAACATGATCTGGTGCATGCCCCAGTTCAGTGTCTCGTTTGCAGCACTTCAAAAAAATCTGCTCCCCGGCACACTCTCAGATACAACCAATACAAAAATTACCCTCTCTGCCATTCTCTTTGTTGCTGCCCTGGTGGTGGTTTTGCTCAACGGTCGACAGGGTGCGGCTGCCAAAGTTTTCGATGTGTTGCTCAAGTCGCTTGTGGGGATGATTGTGCTTTGCTTTTTTGGGGTCGTCCTCTATCTGAGTATGGATGGTCGCCTGGACTGGGCCCAAATTTTTTCCGGCTTTATCCCCGATTTGCGCCAGTGGAATCAGCCGACCGGCCAGGTCGCCGCGCTGCTTGAGGGGCTTCCAGAAAATCTGCAGAGCTTTTGGTCGGAGCGACTGGTGAAAGAGCAGCGGGCGGTGATGATTGGAGCGGCCGCAACGGCCGTGGGCATCAATATGACCTTCCTGCTGCCCTATTCGATGCTCAATCGCGGATGGAACAAACCGTTTCGTGGTCTGGCCCGGTTCGATTTGGCCACCGGTATGGCAATCCCTTATGTACTCGTCACAAGTTGTGTGGTGATTGCCTCGGCAGCGACCTTCCACGCGAAGGTCGACCCAGCCCTGGTGAGTACCGACCCGGCCCAGATGCAGCAAAGTCCTCTTTACGAGGGTGCCAGCAAGGTATTGCTCAAGCGTCTTGAGCACCAACAGGGCGCGAAGCAATTCGCCGCACTTGGCGAAAGTGAACAACTCGGTGCGATCGCCGCTCTTCCAGAAAGCGAAAAGCGATTGGCTGCTTCGCTCGTTCGCCGCAATGCATTTGAGCTCTCCCAGGCACTCGCTCCGCTTTTGGGGCCGAAGATGGCCAATTTAATCTTCGGCGTTGGTGTGCTGGCGATGGGTTTTTCGACGATTGTGATTCTAATGCTGATCAATGGATATGCCTTTTGTGAAATTGTCGGTGCACCGCAGGGCGGAAAAGCTCATCTGGTCGGCTGCGTTGTCGCGGGTCTGGCAGGCGCAAGCTGGCCACTGCTCTGGGACGGCCCTGCCAAACTCTGGCTAGCAATTTTGACCTCGAGTTTTGGCATGATGCTCCTGCCGATTGCCTATTTCACCTTCCTGATGATGATGAACAGCAAGAGCCTTTTGGGCGAAGAAAAGCCGCGGGGCGGCAAGATGTTGCTATGGAATGTATTGATGATCATTTCGGTGCTGGGAGCCCTCGTGGCTGCGGGTACCGCCGTCTGGGATAAAGCGAGTCATCCCACGGTCGGACCGCTTGTGATTGGTGTCGGTGTCATCTATCTCTTCCTTGTCGTTGTTGGCTTTGTTTATAAAGCACGGCGGAAGGTGACCTAGGCACTCGCTCAAGGAAGAAGATCGTATGGACACACTTTCGGTCGTTGCGGCTCGTAAGGAAGCGGCCATTGGCCAGCAGGCCATTTTGCAGGGCTGGGTCCGCACCCGCAGAGATTCCAAAGCAGGCTTCAGTTTTCTGGAGCTCAACGACGGCAGTTGCCTGGCCAATATTCAAATTATTTGCGATGGGGATCTTGCGAATTACGAAACGGAAATCAAAAAACTCTCTGCCGGTTGCAGCGTCACTGTTTCAGGGGAAGTGAAGCCCTCGGGCGGAAAAGGGCAAGCGACCGAACTGCATGCGGCGGAAGTGGTCGTGCATGGCTGGGCCGATCCGGAGCAGTATCCGCTGCAGAAGAAGCGGCACTCGTTCGAAAAACTTCGCGAGTGGGCACATCTGCGTCCCCGGACCAACACCTTCGGCGCCGTGGCCCGCGTCCGCAACACGATTTCTCGTTCGATCCACAATTTTTTTCAGGAGCAGCAGTTTCTCTACGTCAACACGCCGATCATTACGGCCAGCGATTGCGAGGGGGCAGGGGAGATGTTCCGCGTGA
>CAUZBD010000282.1:0-4233 GCA_963577795.1 Planctomycetota bacterium
AGTATTGCCCCGCACAATAATCCCCATCTGGCTGCACAACTTGCACAGATCGACGAAGGAATCGGCCAACTAACCGCCGCACTCAAAGCGCACGATTTGCTCGAGAATACCCTGTTTATTTTTACTTCGGACAACGGAGGCGAATCGACCGTCACGACCAACGGGCCCCTGCGGGATGGAAAATCAACTCTTTATGAAGGCGGTTTGCGGGTACCGTTGATCATGAGTGGCCCGGGCTGCAAAGCGGGACGCACCTGTGCGGTGCCTGTCGCAGGTGAAGATCTCTTTCCGACGATTTTATCACTTTGCGACTTACCCTTACCCCAGGGTCTAAAAGTCGATGGAAAAAGCTTTGCGGGTTTACTCGCGGGAGCCGAACCGCCACATCGCGATGCGCTCTACTGGCACTACCCGCTTAGAGAACCACACTTTCTCGGTGGTAATTCGAGCGGTGCCATTCGAGAAGGAGATTGGAAGCTGATCGAATTTTTTAGCGATGGCAAGATGGAACTTTACGATTTGGCCAACGATCTTGGCGAAGCAAAAGATCTTCGTTTGTCCCGTCCGCAGGTCGCTTCCCGCTTACAAGAGAAACTTGCCGCCTGGAGAAAGCAGGTAGGTGCCGAAGTTGTCGTACAGGAAGAGGGAGTTCAATGATTGTTTTTCGTCTCGACAGCGCTGTTCTTCGTTTGCAGCTTCAAAAGATGCGATGGCCTCTGATTCTTTCGGTCATTGTTCTTTCTATTCACTCGGCAGTTGCAGATGGAACCAATCTGCCTCACATCGTCCTGTTTCTTGCCGACGATCACGGAGCGGCCGATGCCGGATGTTATGGCAATCCACACGTGCGCACCCCGCGTCTCGATCGGCTTGCGGCCGAGGGACTTCGATTTGAACGGGCCTACTGCGGATCCCCCAGTTGCACGCCCTCCCGGTCGGCCCTGTACACGGGGTTGATGCCAGCGCGCAACGGCGCGCATCCCAACCATGCTCCCGTTCGCGAGGGAACCAAGTCGCTACCACACTATCTTGCCCCACTCGGCTACCGCGTCGTCCTGTTTGGCAAGAGCCACATCGCGCCCCGCGCGGCTTTTCCCTTCGAGTACGTGGAGGGCCGGATTCCACCTGCCGGGCCTGATCAGGGAAGTGCGCTCGATACGGCCGCACTCGATCGATTCCTTGCTTCGCACAAACAGCAGCAACCGTTGTGTCTTATCGTCAGCAGTTGGAGTCCGCACATTCCCTGGCCGGAGAACGACAGTTACAACCCCGCTCAAGTTGCGCTACCTCCCGGTTCGGTCGATACGCCACAATCGCGCAAAGCCCGTACTCGATACTACAGTGACGTCACCCAGTTGGATTCTCGGTTGGGGTCATGTCTTGATTCACTTGCCCGGCACGGCTTTGCCGACAATCTACTTTTCGTTTACGCCTCCGATCACGGGGCTCAGTGGCCCTTTGCGAAGTGGAACCTGTATGAAGCCGGTACCCGCGTGCCACTTATTGTCCGCTGGCCCGAGCGCGTGCAGGCGGGTCGCACGAGCAGGGCCATGGTGAGCCTTGTGGACCTTCTGCCGACCTTTATCGAGGTGGCCGGGGGAAAGTCACCGAGTGAAATCGATGGCCGCAGCTTCGCGCCCGTTCTTGCGGGCATCACCGATCGGCATCGCGATAATATTTTTACGACGCATACGGGAGATGGGCGGATGAACCGTTCGCCGATGCGGGCGGTGCGAACCGAGCGGTACAAATACATTCTTAATTTACATCCCGAGCGGAAATATGAGACGCATATCTCAAGGGGTGTCGCCCGTGACGGGCGGGACTACTGGGAGAGCTGGCTCGCTGCGGCAGAAAACAACCCAGCGGCGCGGCGGACAGTCGATGCCTACGAACAGCGACCGGGTGAAGAATTTTACGATCTCACGCTCGATCCGTACGAGCAGCAAAATGTCACCGCCGAGCTGTCTGAGGTTCTCAAAGCGGATTTGCGACAGCAACTCGCTGCCTGGCGTGAGGATCAGGGTGAGAGCCCATAGATTGCCCGTTTGTCGCGGTGTGTGAGGTAGACATTTGGTATGGTTCGTAAGGGTAAAGTTGCCCTCGAAAATCACCGTCGCCTTGTTCACAGCCCTTTGCCAATCCGTTAGTCTGACAAGGGATTCAACCCACCGACCTCATCCTGAAAGCGAGTTCCTTCCATGCTGCGTACATTGTCGATAATCTTTGCCGCTCTCTTTTGCTTTTCGCGCGTGGTGTCCTCCGAGGAATCCCCCCCGACACCGGGTTACAACCAAACCATTCCCCCAGAAATCATGACTCCCGAGACCGTAGAAACGCGGATCGGCACGCTGAAATTTTTTGATGGTTTGCCAGACGACGCCACAGTCAAAGCGGTGTACGACAATCTTGACTTCTCTCGTGGGATAGAGGCGTTTTTGCAGTTCGTTCCGGTTGCATCGCTGGAGGCGTTGCGCGAAGGGGCCGTTGGGCTTGGCAGCCAGCGGCCGAATCAGGTCGTGATCATGGATCAATTGCTCGACTCGAATCCACTCTTTCTTACCGGCAACACCGATACCGTGTATGTGATGAGCTTTCTCGATCTCCAGCGAGATGGACCGACGGTGGTCGAGATACCTCCTGGCTGCGGACCCGGTACGGTCAATGATGCATTCTTCCGGTTTGTGACCGATATGGGTGCGCCGGGGCCGGATCGCGGCAAGGGAGGTAAATACTTAATCCTTCCCGAGGGCTACCAGGGCGATCTGCCGGAGGGCTATTTCACGGCCACTTCTCCCTCGTCGGTGAATTGGTTGATTCTTCGCGGTATGCTCCAAGACGGGAAGCCCGATGCAGCTTCAAAAAACTTCCGTGAAGGTCTCAAAGTCTACCCGCTAAGCCAAAAGAGCAATCCACCAAGGATGGAATTTATTGAGGGTTCAAAAATCCCCTTTAATACAATCCATGCAAACGACTACAAATTTTTTGAAGAGATCAACAATGTGATCCAGAGAGAACCGGTCGATTTTATCGACCCCGAACTGCGAGGCTTGCTCACCAGCATCGGGATCCAGAAGGGCAAGCCCTTTGCGCCGGATGCGCGGATGCAAAAGATTCTCTCTGAGGCGGTTGCGGTGGCCAATGCCACGGCGAGAGCTCTAAGTTTTAAACCCCGGTCCGAGACGGCTTACATCTACGATGACAGCACTTGGTACACCGCCTTCGATGGCGGCGACTACCGCTGGCTGATTGAAGACGGCAAAGGGGGCCGCAATCTCGATGCCCGCACCTTCTTTTTCTACGTTGCCACCGTGAACACCCCGGCGATGGTCAAAGAGATGATCGGTGTCGGTTCCCAGTACGCTCTCAATGCACTTGATAACGAGGGTGCGTATCTGGACGGTAGCCAAAACTACAAAGTGAACATTCCCAAGGATGTTCCGGCCAAAGATTTTTGGTCCATCGTCGTTTACGATCCGCAGACCCGCTCCGAATTGCAGACCGATCAGCCGTTTCCGAGTCGCAACAGCAAGCGCAATCAGATGGCCGTGAATGAAGATGGTTCGGTCGATATTTATTTTGGCCCCAAGCCTCCGGCGGGAAAGGAGTCGAACTGGATCCAAACCGTGCCGGGCAAAGGGTGGTTTCTCTGCCTCAGGCTCTACGGTCCGCTGAAGCCCTGGTTTGACAAGTCGTGGCGACCTGGCGAGATTGAGAAACTCTAGTCGGTCTGTCACGCACCCGCGACAACAAGCGGATGGGGAGGGATTCGAACCCCCGGTACGGTTGCCCGTACAGCAGTTTTCAAGACTGCCGCCTTAGTCCACTCGGCCACCCATCCGTGTGGGCACCTGCTGGTGGTGCCTGGAATGATTGACTCTAACGACCCCTTCGCCGGCCTGTCAAACGGGGCATCCTTCGTCACTTACCTTCACCTGACCCACACATCCCCTCGCGCATGCGAGGCGATACAATGAGAGTGGATATTCCTTACGCCTGAAGGTCCGATGAAAAAAGTACTCCTTCTGATTCTGCTGGCGGTTGTGCTCTTTAGCATCGTCGGCATTTTGATCGATTATTTGGTAGCCGTGCCACTCGATGCAACGGCCACGTACATTGGCAGCGCAACGTGCGCGGAATGTCATCAACAATCTTTCGATCGCTGGCACGGCTCGCCGCACGATCGAGCGATGGATCGAGCTACCAGTGAAACGGTGCTCGGCGATTTTGAGG
>CAUZBD010000283.1:0-4225 GCA_963577795.1 Planctomycetota bacterium
GGCAAGCTGGCCGATACGCTCGGCGGCGCGGCCGGCAGCAGCCGGGTACTGGTCGATGCAGGTATTGCGCCCAATGAACTGCAGGTGGGTCAGACTGGAAAAATCGTTGCCCCGGAGGTTTATCTCGCGCTGGGTATCTCCGGCGCGGTGCAACACATGGCGGGCATGAAAAATTCAAAGACCATTGTCGCGGTCAACAACGATCCGGATGCGCCGATCTTTGAGGTCGCTAATCTCGGCTTGGTAGGCGATGTCTATGAAGTCGTGCCTCAGTTGATCGAGCGACTTAGCCAAAGGAACTCCGAGTGATTCGCCTTGCTACGTTGCTGGCCACGGGACCGGAACCGACGCGGGAAATTTTAGGCAACATCCCTCCCCTCGCCCGCTGGATCTTTGCCGCACTGGGTGCTGCAGCGATCGTGTGCTTCTGTTGGGGCGTGTGGCGGAGGGTGCGAATCTGGCGATTGCGACCCTGGAAAGAAGAGCGGCTTTCCTGGCGGGCAGGTAGCGGCCGACTGGTCCGCGAAATTTTTCTGCAGCATCGGCTCCGCGGTCGCGGACTGGCAAGCACCGCCCACCTTCTTCTTTTTTCCGGATTTGTGGTACTGCTTATCGGCACGATCCTGATTGCGATCGAACACCTTCTGGCCGATCTTCTCGGCCGCCCACCAGCCTACCCGGTGTTCCATTACGGTCTGTATTACATCCTCTACGAGTTGGTCCTCGACACATTCGGCCTGGCCCTGATCATCGGCTGCTGTATTTTTTTGTGGCGGCGTTTCCATCGACCAGCGAGCCTCGACCACAAACCGGCCGATCTTGTGATCTTGCTTTGCTTGCTCTTCCTCGGCGTTACGGGATATGTGGTCGAAGGACTGCGGATCCTGCAGGCCGAGACACCTCAACCGGAATGTTCGTTCGTCGGCCTGGCTGTGGCCCGCACGCTTGAAGCAGTCGGCATCCACCACGTGCAGGCCATCACGCTGCACCGCTGGAGTTGGTGGCTGCATGCCCTTCCGGCCCTGGCGCTGGTGGCCGTTTTTCCCTACACGCGACTGATGCATGCGGTGGCCGGCAGTGTGAACCTGCTTACCGAACCGGGCACCCTGGGACGGATGGAACCGATTTCGATCGAAGAAGTGGAAGAAACCGGTTTGGTGGGTGTGGGCCAGGTGGTCGATTTTTCCCGCGAGCGACTGTTGCATTTCGACGCCTGCGTGGCCTGCGGTCGCTGCGAAGAAGTTTGCCCGGCCTATGAGGCAGGCAAACCCCTTTCGCCCAAAGCTGTGGTACAAGACATCCGTCGCCACCTCGACGTGCAAGGCTTCGATCTACTGGCCCATCTGGCCTGTGGGGAAGACGGCGAACTCAAAGGCGAATTACACGGTGATGTCATTTCTGCCGAAACGCTTTGGTCTTGCACCACCTGTTCAGCCTGCGTCGAGGTCTGCCCGCTACGGGTCAACCCACTGGGGATGATCACCGATATGCGGCGGCACCTGATCGGCGAAGGGGCACTGCGGGGCACACCCGCCGGTGCGCTGCAAAAGTCGCAGCGGAGCGGCAACCCCTGGGGCCTGCCGCAACAGGACCGCTTTGCCTGGGCGGCGGGCCTGGAGGTGCCCACCCCTGAGAGTGCGCCCGATTTTGAATACCTGTACTGGGTCGGCTGTGCTGCTTCCTACGATCGCCGCGTGCAGCGGGTGGCCCGCAGTTTGATCTGGCTGCTCAAAAAGGCGCAGGTTTCCTTTGCCGTTCTGGGACCCGAAGAACGCTGCACCGGCGAGTCGGCCCGCCGGATGGGCGATGAGTTTGTGTTTCAGGAACTGGCTGGAAAAAATATTGAAACGCTCTCCCGTTACCGCGTGCGTAAGATCGTGACCCACTGCCCGCACTGCCTCAATAGTCTGCAGCAGGATTATCCGCAGTTTGGCGGCCAGTACGAGGTCGTCCATCACACGCAGTTGCTCGCTGAGTTGACCGCAGCGGGCCAATTGCCTGCGCCCACCGGCGATGCTGCTGCGCAGGTGACGTACCACGATCCGTGTTATCTGGCGCGGGTCGGAGGGGTAACGGAGCCGCCTCGCCAGCTGGTGCAGATTGCGCTGGGAACGGAAAACGATCTCCTCGAAATGCCCCGCAGCGGCAAGCAGACGGCCTGCTGTGGCGCCGGAGGCGGACGGATGTGGTTTGATGACCCGGTCGAGGAGCGCGTGGGCCGCTCGCGTGTGGACGAGGCGCTCGCCACTGGCGCCGAGACCGTGGCGGTGTCGTGTCCATTCTGTCTGATCATGCTGCGAGACGGCGTGGCCGATAAAGCGCCCGAGAAAGAGGTCCGCGATGTGGCTGAAATTCTAGCCACCGCACTCGGATACCAGGAACGCCGTACTAAGGAAAGCAGCAAGGAAAACGGATGAGCGCAGCGGAGAGTGCAAAAATCGTGATCATCGGTGGGGGTGCGGTGGGTTGCGGTGTCGCTTACCAACTGGCTCTTGCGGGGAAGCGCGATATTCTGCTTTTGGAAAAAGAATCTTCGGTTGCTGCGGCCACTTCCAGCCAGGCCGCGGGCTTGGTCGGTCAGGTGCGCAGTACGGTCGAGCGGATTAAGCTAGCCCAGTGGTCGGTCGCTACATTTTCTCAAATGCAGCAAGACCCCGACACCAATCCCTCCTGGCGACAGGTCGGCTCGCTGCGGGTGGCACTTTGTGAGCAACGCGTCGCCGCCTTTGAAAAGCTTGCTACGGTGGCCGCCGAGGCCGATTTGGAAGTTGAGTTTATCGATCCGGCCCGCGCAAAAGGGCTTTGGCCCGCACTCGATTTTTCCGCTGCGCAGGCCATCCTCTATTGTCCGAGCGACGGCTACCTTCAGCCTTACGACCTGACGATGGCCTACGTCAAAAAATGTCGTCAAATGGGCGTGCGTTTTGAAACCTCGCGGGCAGCGACCGGACTGACACTCTCCGGCAACCGGGTCACCGGGGTCCAGACCGCCGAGGGCACGATCGAATGTGAGACCGTGATCAATGCGGCCGGGGCCCACGCCTACCACGTTGCCTGCTGGGCGGGAATGGAACTTCCGATCGTCCCGGTGCGGCACGAGTTTTTGATTACTGTGCAGTGCGAGGGGATGGATCCGCAGCTGCCGGTGGTGCGGATCCCGGATGGCTCGATCTATCTGCGGCCCGAGGTCGGGGGATTGCTGCTCGGGGGCTGGGAACCGGATTCCCTGAGTACCGATCCGCGAAAGTACACACCGCAGCAGGAACCACCACGCCTGGAAGCCGACTACGACGCGCTGGCCTTTTTTGTCGAGCAGATGCAACCGCAGTTTGCCCCCATCGAACAGTTGGGGATTCGCAGCGTGTTTAAGGGTTGGCCCACCTTCACACCCGACGGACGTTTTATTGTGGGACCCACAAAGCAGGTCGAGGGCTTTGTGATGGCCGGGGGCTGCAACGCCCATGGCGTTTCCGGTTCAGCAGGTATCGGTCGGCATGTGGTCGAATCGATGTGTGAGACCACACCCGCAGCCTACGTCCGCAGCCTGAGTCCCGACCGCTTCAGCGCGGAGCCGTGGGATTGGGAATCGGCCTCCGCCTCCGCCAGGCGGATCTACGAAACGTATTACGGCATCGGCGACTGAGGGGCTGGTCCCCTGGATACTCTTTGCCGCTTATGGTAGTTTTTTTCCTCTCTGTCAGACTTTTGTAGAACGCGTTTTCTTGTGGAGCACCTTTGATGGCACAAGCGATTGCGGGGGTGGCACCGCCAACATCTGGCGAGGTGACGAGCATGGTCGTCTGGCCTGGTCTCACGGCCCTCTCCACACCGCCCCTCGGGCGACTCGGTTGTACCCTCGGCCGGCTCTATAGCATCAAGGTCGGTGTCGGCCACATTCTCACGCTCGGCAATTTTTTTGCGCTACTCTCGATTCCGCTCGCGTTACAAATGTTTTTTGCCGGACTGCTTCCGGGACTTGCCCGCCGGTATGTGCTGACCAATCGCCGCGTGATCGTGGAGCGGAAGCAATTATCCTGGTCTGCCAGGTGGGTCGATGAGATGTCGGTCAGTCTCGACAATTTCGACGCGATTGACGTTATCGTGCTGCCCGGACAGGCGTGGTATCCGGCCGGAGATCTCGTCTTCCGTAAGGGCGACGTGGAAACCTTGCGTCTTTTTGGTGTCACACGGCCCGAAACTTTTCGCCGAACCTGCCTCAAAGCGC
>CAUZBD010000284.1:0-4220 GCA_963577795.1 Planctomycetota bacterium
AGGAATTACTCCTGCTCTTTCCAAGAGTGCGGCAGAGTCGACACTCTCTGCGGCAAAGTTGGCAAAAGAGGCAGGTCTCCGCGTCTCATGTGATCTCAATTTTCGTAGCAAACTGTGGCAATGGGAGCACGCCAAATCTGCTCGAGAATTAGCGAGGGAGATCATGTTGGAGATTCTGCCCTATGTTGATTTATTGATCGCCAACGAGACGGATCTGGGGGATGTACTCGGTTTTCGATCTAAGTTTGCCGGGGGGAGCATCGAATTCGACGTCTATGCTGGCCTTGCACGACAAACGGTAGAAACATTTTCAAACCTGACACATGTGGCCATTACGCTACGCGAGAGCCTCTCGGCTTCGCATAATCGGTGGGGAGGACTTCTGTTGGACAGTGTTGCCGATCAAATCTATTTTGCTCCCGAACAAAATGGCTCCTATCATCCTTACGAGATCGACACCCTTGTGGACCGCGTCGGGGCCGGGGACGCTTTTGCGGCGGGATTGCTGCACGCTCTGAGTGCGGAAAAACACCAGTCACCGCAGCAGGCCATCGCCTTTGCCGTGGCCGCTTCCTGTTTAGCTCATTCGGTCCCGGGAGATATCAATCACTCGAATCTGAGTGAGATTGAAGCCCTTCTTGGCGGTAACACTGCGGGGCGAGTCCTCCGTTAGTGCCGTGGTGGTGGCCAAAATTTACCCCCTATAACCGGCCCAGACACCTATTTTTTTCCTGCCACCCGTACACATCGTGGAAGTTTTATGTTAGATTGGCCCTTTGCAAGTAAGTGAAGGAATGTCACTGCATGGCGTTCTCATCCCTCGGCGGTTTGTTTGACGGTCCCCTTATGGGGGCTATTCTCAAGTTGCGGTTGGTTTTCTCTTCTTGGCTTTCAACCGCGTTCTACCCGGATAGGGCAGGGACTTTATTTTTTTGTGAGAGGAAGATCAAAGATGGCACAAGGTACAATCAAAAAATTGATTGCGGACAAAGGTTTTGGATTCATTGAGGGGGAAAAGGGCGATCTCTTCTTCCACCATAGTGCCGTAGAAGGTGCTACGATTGAAACACTGCAAATCGGGCAGGAAGTTTCGTACGAAGAGGGACAGGGTCCAAAGGGACCGCGGGCGGAAAACGTGCGTCCTACATAGTTTGTGGTTACCTCACCGATACCACTGGTGGTTTCGGTGGGGTAACATTACTTTGCGCCGATTTTAGTAGATCACGGTCATCAACCTTTGGCGTTTCCACATGAGTGTAAAAAAACCTGCCCCACCAGAAATCGCTCTGAGTGGAAAAGTATGTCCTGTTTGTGGTGATCGGTCCTATTCGCCATCCGGAACTCATCCCCAATGTTCGCAGCAACGGGAGGAAACGGCGCATAGTGATCAAATCATTGCACAACGGAAGAAGGAGGAGGAGGCCCAGGAGAAGCCGGTATCCTCAGGACGATCGTGGAAAAAAAGGTGTCCCAAATGTCGTGCTGAGATCCACGTGCGGAAAAAAATCTGCCCCTGTGGTCACACATTTGCTTCGGTGTAGCAAAGAGTATTGGCCGGTTCGGTCGCGCCGTTTTGGTCACATTGAGACGGGTCTGAGCCAATGTTTGGCAGAGACTACAGATCTGCTCACAAAAGCCCCCTTCCGATCCGGGGCCTTCGCATCCAAGGGCAAGCTCCCCCGGTAGGACTCGAACCTACGACAAGGCGGTTAACAGCCGCCTGCTCTACCAACTGAGCTACAGGGGATTACAAATTTGGGCATCAACTATTTATTCATTCGATGCAAGCTAAAGAACGCCACTAAAACGTTGCCAGTGCATCTGCCTCATCGTCGTGAATATCAAACAACTTATTCAGACGCGTAATTGCAAAAACTTCGTAGATTTCAGGACGAATGTTGCTTAGCTTCAATTGCCCCTTGGCTGCCTTCAGTTTTTTATCGAGCGTTATTAGTTTGCCCAATGCAGCGCTCGAAAGAAACTCCACGTTCATGAAGTTAAGGAGAATCTTTGCTCGCTTCTGTTCTACTAACTCAAAAAGTTCTCGGCCCATTTCCTGGATATTGGACTCATCGAGGATTTTTCGATCTCTGAACTGTACGACCGAAACCTCGCCTACATCCGAAACATCAATCCTATTTCTATTGCTCATGACATACCTTAAATAAGAAGAATCTACAGATAGCCATGATAAATAGCGATGCGGAAAGCGTCAACGAGGTGGCTCTGTTGATGATAGAAGCTGCTCACCGACTAGCTTGGCTTTGGAAGCATGACACTGTGCAGCACGAGGACTGAGCCTACTGCAAGAAAGGCCCAGCCACACCATCGAGGCGATTGGAATTCTTTACGGGGCAAGGCAGCCTCAAATCCCGCCGTGTGAAGCACCTGAGCCGTTGTTGCATCTGTTTTGCTTCCGAGCCGATGCGCTAGAAAAAGCGTGCTCTGCGGATTAAGCACCACGCTCTCAAGGAGGCGAAACTGGAGACCAACGAGGAGGCAAAAAATGCCTAATAAAAAATAATGATTGCGGTTCAGTCCCATCCCATTCCTGCCCGACCCATTCGCCTGCTTTCGATGGCGTGCGAGATGCGTCATACTATTTTACGGTCACACATGTTTTATCGGATGTTTGCTACGCTCTGCTCCAAAACCGCTCGGGTTGTAACGATTGTGAGATAGCTGAAAGACCGTTTCCCTGTGCCTTCGTTCTCGTTGTGTCGAAGCTACCGCTACTGTGGGCCACGTTGCACCTAGCGGAAGTAAAGTTACCCATGAATCAAACAGCAAGAGACCGGTCACAAAAAGCTACATTACGGATCTTAACGATCGAAACTACGTGCGATGAAACGGCTGCAGCGATCGTCACCGATGAATTAAAAGTTCTCAGTTCTGTCGTTGCGAGCCAGGAAGAACTGCATCGTCGTTTTGGTGGCGTGGTACCCGAAATAGCTTCGCGGGCGCATGTAGAGCGCATCTTGCCAGTTATCGAGCAGACAATCCAAAAAGCAAAGATTGGACTCTCCGATCTTGATGCCGTTGCTGTGGCAACCACTCCCGGTCTTGCCGGATCACTACTTGTCGGGCTGATGGCTGCAAAGACTCTGGCGTTGGCCCTTGAGATTCCTTTGCTTTCTGTCGACCATCTCCAGGCACATATCTACGCCTGTCGAATGGCGGCAGAGAAAAATGTATTCCCCTGCGTTGGCCTCGTAGTAAGCGGAGGGCATACCAGTCTCTATGACTGTCGTTCTGCTATGGAATTTGAACTCCTCGGATCCACGGTCGACGATGCGGCCGGGGAAGCATTCGACAAAGTTGCCAGTATGCTCGGTCTTCCTTATCCGGGTGGACCATCGATCCAAAAAGCGGCAGAACAGGGGGACCGGGAGGCCTACGCACTGCCTCGGGCATTCCTTCGCGATTCCGAGAGACTCGATTTTAGTTTCAGTGGACTGAAAACTGCGGTTCGATATCAACTTACGGGCCCCGGCAGAGTTAACTTTTCGACACTCGATATTTCTCCTCAAAAAGTCGCCGATCTCGCTGCCAGTTTTCAGGCCGCTGTCGTGGACTGTGTGGTGGCCAAAAGTATCCTCGCCCTTGCCAAAACAGGACGTGAAAGGCTCTGCGTTGGGGGTGGGGTGGCAGCGAACGCTGCGCTTCGGGCAGCTTTGGCTTATGAGGCGGACAACGGAAATTGGGAATTGATTACCGCACCACTTGCGCTCTGTACCGACAATGCCATTATGGGGGCGATTGCTGTAGAAAAGCTGCAAGCAGGGATGAGCGAGTCGCTCCGACTCGATATTCGTCCCGGTCTGATCCGTAAAAGCCGACCTCTCGCTGATGCATGAAATTACTCTCGCCGTGACTTCCGCTTCCGACTTATAATGCTGGCATTCCTTGTCGCTTCCATGTTTGAAACAAGCTGCCGTTCCACAACCGCGAAGTTCAATCCGGTGAAAACTCCGCTCGTCACAAATCCTTCGCACGGAAAAATATTTTCCCTTTTCCAGATCGATATCCGGTCGCTTGCGCTCTTTCGAATATCGATCGCAACCCTTGTACTTCTCGATCTGGGAATCCGGATCGGCGATTTGCAGACCATGTATTCCGATCAGGGCGTGATGCCTGTTGAATTAGTGAGAAACCATTTCAATGGAACCTGGCGTTGGTCACTGTTCTGGATTGACGGGTCGGTTTACTTTCAGGCAGGT
>CAUZBD010000285.1:0-4217 GCA_963577795.1 Planctomycetota bacterium
CCGATAACCCTTTAATGGGCCATTGGATATCTCATCATAAACTTGTGTTAAACTTGCAACGTCCCATAAATCAGATTCCTCAATCAGAGGAGCTATCACATAACCCTGTCGACCTTGTGCTAACTGAGTTTTATAAAACTCCCACCACTTTGTCCTCTCGTCCTGTGTGGGCAGATAGGTATTGATCGGCTGCCGTCCTGGCGGCGCATCGCGAAGTGTACTTACGTCGAGGTCGCCAAACAGCGCCATTGTGAGCGTGCGTGGAATTGGCGTAGCAGTCATTACGAGATAGTGGGGTCCCTCATCCTTGAGTTCTGCACGCTGCCGCACACCAAATTTGTGCTGTTCATCAATAATCACCAGACCCAGCCTGGAAAAATCCACCCCTGGCTGCACAAGCGCGTGCGTGCCAATAACAACATCAATGGTTCCCTGCGAAATCTCCGTCACAACGAGTTCTCGCTGCCCTTTGCTCATGCTACCGGTAAGCAGTGCTGTACGCACTCGGCTCTTCGCAAGAAAACCGCCGAGCACACGGGCATGCTGCCTTGCGAGCACCTCCGTTGGGGCCATCATTGCAACCTGATAGCCGTGGGCAACTGCAAGCAGCGTTGCATACAGCGCGATCACGGTCTTTCCACTGCCAACATCTCCCTGCAAAAGTCGATTCATCGGATGCGACCGGCTTAAGTCAGCAGTAATTTCGTTAATTGCAACGTCTTGGCCTTCCGTTAACTCGAACGGGAACAATCGTCGAATGCGTGCATCGATCTTTGCTGTCGTTTCCAATAGGGGTGCGGTCGAAACTGCCGCCCGAATACCTCTCCGCAGACCCAATCCGAGTTGGAGTAATAACAACTCCTGATAGACCAAGCGATACCTTGCGATTTGAAGGCTTTCATGATCCGGCGGAAAGTGTATTCCACTAAGTGCATCGACCACCCCTACGAGCGAACACTTCTCACAAAGAACCTCCGGAAATATTTCCTCAACATCTGCTAGACATTGATCAAGTACCGTACGCATCACTCGACGAACATGACCTTGACGTACCCCTTCGGTGAGCGGGTATACGGGAAGCAGTTTGCCCGCCACAGCTTCGCCATCGCTCTCAATGATTTCGTTATGGGGATGCGTGATTTCCCATCTTCCGTTTCTTTGTTTCACTTTCCCCGCTATCAGGAGCGTCTGTCCTTCTGCGAATCGATTTTCGAGAAATGGCTGATTAAACCACAGAGCGACAATCGAACCGCCATCAGCATCGAGAACAACTTCCAGTAACGTTCGTCGCGGCCCAATAGAACGCACCGAAACACTCGAAACTTCTCCAAGCACCGGCGCCAACTCTCCTTCGCGCAACTCAGCAATACTGACTATTTTTGTTAAATCCTGGTAGGTGCGCGGAAAGAAAAAAAGAATGTCGCGCGCGCATTTCAGACCAAGCCGCTCAAATGCTTCTGCACGACGAGGACCGACACCAGGAATAAACTGAACTGGTGTCGTAAGCGTAAGTTCATTTCCAGCACGTGACGTTACGGGCATTAAATGATCCGCCATACAGACTTTTATAAACCGAACACCGATAATATAAGTAAGCAAATCCGTAACGACAACGGTGTTGCAGCACTCGAGCGAGAAATAGAACCAAATGCAGCATCTCTCAATGCTCTTATAGAAAACGCTGATAAGCAGCGACTGCCATTGCGTCGCATTGATCGTTCTCTTCATGACCCGAATGTCCGGCGACCCAACTAAATTCGACGGCATGTTGCGCGAGATGACTATCGAGGCCTTTCCATAGGTCTAAGTTTTTGATCGGCGCATTTTTTTTACCGACTCGCCTTGCCCAACCGTTGGCCTTCCATTTTGGCATCCATTCACTAATGCCATTTCCGACATATTTACTATCTGTAAATAAAATCACCCGGCATGGTCGTTGCAGCGTTTTTAGACCCTCGATAACCGCCGTCAACTCCATCTGATTATTCGTTGTTTCTACTGATGAACCGGATTCATGTTTTTCTTTTCCGGTCCGAAGATGTCTTAAAATAAACGCCCACCCACCGGGACCCGGATTTCCTGAACAGGCACCGTCGGTAAATAGATGTACGTGTGCCGTTGTCGACATAAAGAAATCACTCCAGGTCATGACTTATAATTGTGCTGAGTCACCGGCAGTCGGTGGTTCAATGACGACATTGTCTTGATGCCGTGAGAGATTGGGGCGGGGCGGTTTCGTTAATTCCTCAAGTTCCTTGGAAAGTGACGATTCCAATCGTGGTTGCTCTTCGCAAACCCATGGCAAACGAACCGTAAATGTGCTTCCTTTACCCAGTTCGCTGTCCACTGAAATTTCGCCTCCAAGAAGCCTACATAACTCTTTAACAATAGACAATCCGAGCCCCGTTCCAGAATACTCGCGCGTCATTGCGTCTGAAGAGATGGTTTGCTGGCTCTGTCTAAATTTTTCAAAGATAACGCCCTGGTCCTCATCTGCAATTCCTACTCCGGTATCTGATACTTCCAAGACGAGTCGCTTTCGTTCGTCACAGAGAACATGAATATCTATGCGACCACCCTCAGGCGTGAACTTGATTGCATTTGAAAGAAGATTATTCAATGTCTGTCTGATCTTCACAGCATCCTGATGAACCAGCGGAAGGTTAGGCTGAATATTCATTTGTAGATGCAGGTTCTTTTTTTCCGCCAGGGGACGCGCCATATCGCACTGCGCCGACACGACAGATGCAATATCAAAATCGGTGAGATGCAATTCCATTCGTCCGCTTTCGATTTTTGCAAGATCCAACGTGTCGTTAATCATTTCGAGAAGCACTCTCCCTGATTGCTGAATATTATTGACGTAACGATGCTGCTTTTCATCGAGAACATCCGCTGATGCCAAAACATCCGAAAATCCAATAATACTGTTGAGCGGGGTACGGAGTTCGTGGCTCATCGTCGCCAGGAAATCACCTTTGATCCTATTCATCTCAAACAGCTGCATATTCGCCTGGGCAAGTTCGTCAACCTTGCTATCGAGATCGCTATTTACGGATCTTAATTCTTCAGCCGAGTCCAATAACTGCTGCAGCATCCTGTTAAACGACATTGCTAAATCTTCAAACTCGTCGCCAGTTTGAATATCGGCGCGTTGGCTCGTATTCCCTCGACTAACCTCTTCGCTCACTTCTTGTAGATGCTGGAGCGGTTTCACAATCACATACCGCACAATGACGTAGAGCAGGATCATTGCGAGGAATACTGTGATGATTGCCGTCGCAATCAATACTGCCCAGTTGCGATTGATGGCGGCCTGCGTCTGTGCCAACGGGATTCGCACCTTAATGATTGCCTGAAGGTCCCCCTCAGATAAATCCTGATTTCCATTTTGCGAACGATGGCAAATCACACACGTCCCAGAGGTCAGATAAACAGGCTGGTAATATTGAAACTCCGCTGTTTTACGATCATACGGCTTTCCGTTGGAGCCGAAACCTTTTAGTTCCACCTCCTGCTCGCGGTCCGCGTATGGTGGATTTGACGAGATGGACGTATCGGCCCCGTCCACCGGGTGTGACCAGCGTGCCAGAAGCAGACGTTCGAACGCATCCTTCGGCTTCTGGCTGTCATTGGGATGATTAACCTCCGGACGAATCACACTCCAATCGTAATCATCTTTATCAAAATATTTAATCAATTCCGCAACAACGGGCTGAAAAGCCTCATTTGTTTCCAGGTCCTTCCAATGTTGCATAAGTATCGTGTGCACAAGCAACCGGCCCGTCTTTGAATTCTGTTGATAGACAATCTGTTTGGTTTCTTCGCCATACCAAAGGAAACTGCCCATAATCAGCAGGAGTAGACTGGAGCCGAAAAGAAGGCGGCACTTTCGCTCAAGATTCGACTCTCCCAATACGCGTTTTATCGATCGATAGGACATTTATCCGTGACGCCCTTCATCATAATTAACGCGAACTATACACACTTTAGTCATCCAATTTTGTTTCTTTTTCTAGCCGGTGAGGCACAAGTATAATCCGCACCTGTGTTCCCTTTGCTGGAATATTTTCCGCCGCCGCCTCAAACCCGAGATTTGCATTATCGGAACTACTTTCGACCGGAAGATCAATCATCGCTGTCGGAAAATTAGAAACACACACAATCTCACCACTGCGATCAGCAACATAAAAGTCTTCGCCAGATTGCGGGTCAGC
>CAUZBD010000286.1:0-4213 GCA_963577795.1 Planctomycetota bacterium
GTAACCGGTGCCAATCCAGCCACCATCCGGACCTTCACCGCCGGCAATCACCTCGATTTGACATTCAGGCCAATCGTACACTTCCAGTTCCGCCTCAAGACCCAGATCCGTTTCGATCAAAACACCCTGTCCACCGCAAAGCGGTGTAGTCTGGGATGGGGCCAAATGAAAAAAAGCCTCGACCCGATGCAAGCCCTCACCGGAAAGATGATCCAAAATGAGCCATGCTTTGTCCCGATCATGGAAAATCGATCGTCGATGGCATACGGCCGGGGATACACCAAAAAAACCAGCATGGGATGATTCAACATAATCAAAAAGTTGACTTGCATGCGAATTTACCGGCCCCGGAACAGCAACCGACGACCATGCATTGGATAGATGGTAGTTCGCGTGTGACGCACCATCCACAAGAATCGTGTTGTGTGCCGAGGCCTCACGGAAATAACGATGCCAATGCGGATCCTCGTCGTACGTGTAAAACCCGCCGTCGACCACAAGCGGCTTGCCAGCGACCGAAAGTGTGAAGGATAAAAGATCGCTATGACCATGTGCCGAAGAAGGAATTGCCGATGTATAGAGTCCCGCTGCGAGCGGACCACAGTCAAAAGACAAATGGTCTTCCTCGGCACCCCAGCCGCTACGGATCAGATAGTAGCCACTTGCTGGAAACTTCCGGGTCGTCTCCTCAGGTGGATTGGCTGCAAGGTTTTGGAACGAGGCGTAACCCTCGGTGCCAAGGAGCCAAAGTGCATCTTCATAAAATTTTCCGGCGACATACTTCATATCTTCCCGCTTAAAGAGCACAGCACCGATCGAAAGCAGATTTCTAAAATCCCAAAGTGGAAGTGCGCTAAAACAGAAGGCACGCGCATTATCGGTATCACCAATTCTGGGAACCGTGCCATCACTACGAGTCATCCAGAGCGTGAACTCGAGAGCCCGCTCCAGACAATCTCGCAACGGTTGTGACACCACCTCGCCTCGTGCTTCCCGAAGAAGCACCGCAAGTATTAAATACCCAGCGCAATAGTTGTGGTAAAATAGCGCCTGCTCTGTACTGCCGCCATCCTCATAAAATTGCTGCAACGCATATTCTTCGATCACCTTCCATCCATGCACCCGCCAAGCTGCAGACTCGTCGAATTCTGGAAAAAAACATCCTAGGATGAAAAGGCCCACCGCTTCGGCAATAATGTGATTATTGGGACTGAAGTAATAAGAAATGTGTCGATGCAGATAAGCTCCATGCTGATAAAAAGACTTGATCCATTCTAAATGCTCTGCCGGCGAGAGAAAGTTTTCGTGGCGGCAAAGTTGATAGCTCCAAAGCCAGTTCAGTGACCGGACCGAAACTTCCAGCGCGCTGCTCCAATGAATGCCTTCCAAGTAGGGATTCGCTTGAATCCAACTTTGCACCCACTGGACGATCTGCTGGGTGTAAGCTTTTTTTCCCGTCAAATGAAAAGCAAGAGCGCAATCTATTAAATAATCCTGTCGCGCAATCTCCCAGACATATTTGGCATCCCCCCCACCCTCTCGGCAAAAGGAAAAATCGATATCGCAATGAAATACCGGATCCCATTGATGTCCGCTCTTTGGATCGCGATGCCAGTCGATCGGCTCTTCCAAGATAGCATCGACACCGAGAAACGAAAAATAGCCTTTACAGGATGCTTCTGCGCGGGCCTCAATTTCTTGGACCTGCTCCGGGAAAAGGTCGCGATAAAGTGCAGTGGTGCGGGGCAAGCTTGCCGACGAAAGAAACATCGGCGTTTCCTTGCGCTGCCGCAGATGCTTTTCCCACCATTGGGCCAGATCGTCTGGGAGTGGTGGGGGGGTCTGAGTAGCACAAAGTCTGGTCGACCATTCCGCTTCCGACCACTCGAATGCCCCCGAAAGAAAACGCTTGCGCTCCGAAGCAATGGCCGCATGATGTCGAAGACGAAAAAGAATTTCGCGTGGCGACATGCCCATCAGTTTACGAAGCCGGGGGTTCATTCTATCGAACCTACTCCCCCTGCCCCGACGGGCAAACCACCTGCCCGGCAACTCGACATGATCTCTGCAGAGATATCTTCGGGTCTCTCCCCATCGAGAAAAATACGCGCCCAGATCTCGAAATTCATCAGCGTCCATAGGGGGTCTGTGTGATCCCGCTGACCACCCTGATTCTCCCTCAACAGCGTATCGATAAAATCGACATTAAAGATATTCCGCTGTTTGACTCTCTCACTTGCCAGAACACTTGCAAACAGCGAGCCATGACTCTCGTGAAGCCACTGCCTTAAAGGAACGGGGAATCCCATTTTTTCACGTGTCAGAATCGAGCGGGGCACCATCTGTCGCATTGCCTGTTTAACAAGATATTTTTCACTTTTGCCATTCAATTTTAAATTGGCCGGCACCCGGGACGCAAATTCAACCATCTGATGATCGAGAAATGGTACTCGACTTTCAATTGAAGCCGCCATACTCATACGATCTTGCTTCATTAAAAGCTCAACAAGATAAGTCTTCTGATCGACGTAAAGCAAGCGATCCAGCGTATCCTTTCCAGGACGGTTCTCATAAATCGCGATCGTATCGTGGTAGGGGTCTGTGTCTTTAACCTGATCATAAAAATCAGAACTGAACAGCGCCTCGTGAATACGGCGAGGAAAGATGGCATGGAAATTATCAAAAATAATCTCTTCCGGGCGCATCGCATGATTTAAAAACGTATGCGAAAGTTTTTTCTTGAGCGACAAAGGCATTGGCCACCTCCAAAGCACCGAACGTACAACCTTCTCGCGAATCCATTGTGGGGTCAGCCGCTCATAAAAACCGCCCCACCGTAAATTGAAGAGGGTTGCCCAGTAGCGGGAATAACCAGCATACAACTCATCACTTCCTTCTCCTGTAAGCACGACCTTTACGTGTTCTCGGGCCAATTCCGCAACATGGTAAAGTGCCACACTCGAGGGATTACGGATCGGCTTGTCTTCGTGCCACACCAATTTTGGGATTGATGCGATTAAATTTTCTGCGCTCAACACAACTTCATGATGCTCGGCACCAATGGACGCTGCCACTTCTCGGGCAAAAGAAAATTCACTGAAATACTGCGAGTCAAAGCCTACTGAAAATGTCTTAAGTGGATCCCCCATTTGCTCCGCCATCGTCGCCGCAATCGCACTCGAGTCGAGTCCTCCACTGAGAAAGACGCCCAGAGGGACGTCGCTCATGAGTCGCAACTGTACGGTCTCTTCGAATAAATCTGTAAACTGCTTGATCCAATCAGCCTCAGTGCATACTGAAGGCTCTGCGGGGGCTCTGGGAATATCCCAATACTGTTCGATTGCTAAATTTCCGGCCTGCCAGAACATCCGGTGACCGGGAGGGAGTGTCTGAACGCCTTCAAAAAGCGTGTCCTGACCCGAGAGGTAGCCAAAGGTAAGCAACTCGGGCAAACGCTTGCTGTTGAGTTGAGGAGAACACACTCCAGAGGCAAAGATTGATTTGATCTCGGACGCACAAAGAAGATGATTTTCCCGAAAAGCATAATAAAGCGGTTTAATACCCAGCTTATCTCTAGCCGCAAAAAACCGCTGCCTGCCAGAATCCCAGATCACAAACGCGAACATCCCTCGGAACCGATCTACACAGTCCGGCCCCCATTCTTCATAGGCGTGAACGATTGTTTCTGTGTCGCTATGGGTCTGATAACGATGCCCGCGCTCTAGAAGTTCCTGCCGTAGTTCCAGATGATTATAAATTTCACCATTGTACGAAACCCAAATGCTCCGATCCTCATTCGCCATCGGCTGAATACCACCAGCCAGATCAATGATGCTCAGTCTCCGATGACCCAGACCGACATGCAAATCACCTTTTGAAAAAACCTTCTGACCCTGTGCATCAGGGCCCCGATGCTCTTGAACATCCGTCATTTTGCGCAACGCAACATCCAGATCTGGCGGCGCAGATGATCTGAGTAGAATTGAGGCAATCCCGCACATACTTTTTCCTCAAAATCCAATGTCGCACGCTAAGGAATGCTCAATCGCGCGAGCGCTAAAAATGTACTCGTCCCGTCGATTTGTATTCCATCCGCGACCGAAACCCACATTTGAATTCAAATAGCCTGTTTTATACTGGCTATCCCATATTCTTGTACCACCATCTCCTAAAAAACAAATATCGCCAGAGAATTTCCGTACGATCTCGCCTA
>CAUZBD010000287.1:0-4211 GCA_963577795.1 Planctomycetota bacterium
TGCTGATCTAACGAGCGAATCCTCGACCACGCACACGCTCTACGGGACCGATCATCCGAATCAGCTGCTTGCGGCCTACGCCCGCAACTGCATGCTCGCCCGCCGTCTGCTTGAGCGTGATGTCCGCTATGTGAATCTCTACTGTTCCTCCCGCGCTTCGGGTGTGGATGGGCTGCTAAACTGGGACGCACACAAAACGCTCAAACTCGATTACGAACGGCATTGTCCGGTCTTCGACCAACCGACCGCCGCGCTCATTTCTGATCTCGCACAGCGGGGCATGCTCGACGATACACTCGTTCTGTGGACCACCGAGTTCGGGCGGATGCCAACCCATCAAGCGAGTACGAGTGGACGCGACCACAATCCGGATGGTTTTACCTGCTGGATGCTCGGAGCAGGCGTTCGCGGAGGGACCAGTTACGGGGCAACCGACCCCTTTGGACGACGTAGCGAAGTGGATCCGGCAACGGTCTGGGACTTTTATGCGACGGTTCTTCATCTGCTCGGACTCGATCATGAGCAGCTCACCTATTACCACAATGGCCTCAATCGCCGCTTGACCGATGTCCACGGCCACGTGATAAGACAAATAATCAGCTGATTGCCTCTCCGATTTGGCCTACGTGTTCCGCAAAGCGGTGTGTCGTTTATTGAAAACCGCCGCCTGAGCCGTTACATTCGACGATCGCCATCTTGAGCAAATACTTTTCTCTTCACGACACAGGAATATTCCAACATATGGCAGTCACCGTCCTTCTCGTTGGAGCATTTGACACCAAAGGACCAGAATACGCTTTTTTGCGCGAGCGGATTCTGGCCGATGGAATCGATGTGCTCACGCTCAATACGGGGGTTCTCGGTTCGACCGAACTGTTTCCTGTCGACATCGAAGCAGCGCTGGTCGCGACCGAGGGAGGGAGCGAACTTTCATTGATTCGCGAAAAAAAGGACCGGGGCGAAGCCATGCGGGTCATGGCTGATGGCGTCGCCAGATTGTTACCGAAACTCCATGCAGCGGGAAAAATGGATGGGGTGATCGGGATGGGTGGATCCGGTGGAAGCAGCGTGGTGACTACCGGGATGCGGGCCTTACCGATCGGTGTGCCGAAGGTTTGTATTTCGACCGTGGCAAGCGGTCAGACCAGCGCGTTTGTGGGAGCCAAAGATGTGGTTCTCTTTCCCTCCATCACCGATGTGGCCGGGGTCAATCGTATTTCGCAGGTCATCTTCACGCGGGCTGCTGGAGCGATCTGTGGAATGGTTCGCGCGAAACTCCCCGAAGCGGTCGATGAACGGCCGATCATTGTGGCCAGTATGTTCGGTAACACCACAGAGTGTGTCGACGACTGCCGCACAGCACTCGACCAAGAAGGTTACGAAGTACTTGTCTTTCATGCGACCGGAACCGGGGGGCAGACCATGGAAGCGCTCGTCGACGAAGGGCTCGTCGATGCGGTCCTGGATATCACCACCACCGAATGGGCCGACGAAATTTGTGGCGGAACGCTTTCGGCAGGTCCCGATCGCTTGTCGGCTCCCGGTCGGCAGGGTCTCCCGCATTTGATTGTCCCGGGATGCGTCGATATGGCCAATTTCGGACCCCTCGAAACGGTACCCGAAAAATATAAAACGGGGCGGAACCTTTACGAGTGGAACCCCGCAATCACATTGATGCGGACCACCGTGGAAGAGAATGCCAAGATGGGGGAAATCTTTGCTGAAAAGGCCAATGCGGCCACCGGACCGGTTGCCTTTTTATTGCCACTTCGAGGCGTTTCGATCCTCGACGGTGAAGGTGAACGATTCTGCGATCGACAGGCGGATGCGGCGCTTTTCGATGCTTTGAAAAAAAATCTCAATCCCTCCATTGATGTTGAAGAGATCGACGCCAACATCAACGACAAAGCCTTTTCCGCCCGTGCTGTCCAACGGTTGCTCGAACTTATCGCCGAGCGGCGTACAGGCTGAGCGAAACCATCCTATTTGATTATCCAATTCTTGAGGAACATAAGATGACCATCAGTAGAGACGAAGCCCTTCGCCGTTTGCGCGAGCGGATTGACCAAAAAATACCGATCGTCGGTGGCGGTGCGGGCACAGGCATCAGTGCAAAATTTGAAGAAGCGGGGGGGATCGATCTGATCATCATCTACAACTCGGGACGATTTCGCATGGCAGGACGAGGCTCGCTTGCTGGCCTGATGCCCTACGGCGATGCCAACCGAATCGTAATCGAAATGGCCAGCGAGGTGCTGACTGTCGTCAAGGATACCCCAGTACTGGCCGGTGTCTGCGCGTCGGACCCCTTCAGGATAATCGACAAGTTCCTTGATGAGGTGAAAAGTGTCGGCTTTGCAGGAATCCAGAATTTTCCGACCGTAGGATTGATCGATGGCCAATTCCGCGCCAATCTGGAAGAAACCGGCATGGGCTACGACAAGGAAGTGGAATTGATCAGCTTGGCCCGGAAAAAAGATCTGCTCACAACCCCCTATGCGTTCAATACCAGCGAGGCAGAACAGATGGCAGCAGCGGGCGCCGATGTCATCGTGGCCCACATGGGTTTAACGACCAAGGGTTCGATCGGGGCTGAGAGTGGTCGCACACTCGATGACTCGGTTCGTGATGTGCAGGCGATTAGCGATGCAGCGCACGGCGTTTCGAAAGATGTGATTGTTCTCTGTCATGGGGGGCCGATTGCTATGCCTGAGGATGCGGAGTACGTGCTGCAGAGGACGAAGAATGTCGACGGTTTTTACGGGGCTTCCTCGATGGAACGCCTGCCAGTGGAAACAGCGCTGACCAGCCAGACCGAGGCGTTCAAGGCGATCCGCTTTTCGTAAGCCACTTTTTTCTCCTTGTAGCATGGTGATTGCTAGCTCCTAAGTAGCTTGCCAGAGGGTCAGGCTGTGCGCTTGTAGGGCTCTCTCTTACAATGGAAGGTGAACAAACTGTACGTCCCATTCATTCGCTGCTGCTTCCTACCATGCTACCTCGATATTGCTTCTTGATCTTATGTGTGGTGGTTTTAATCGCTCTGCTTGTTGTTTCAAAACAAACAGAAGCGACGGAAGTCATCGATCCGGATCGCTTCGAAAAGCGAATTCTCGTGTCCGAAGCGTACGACCCCATGCAACTCGAACTGCTCCCCGATGGATCGTTCCTGTTTATCGAGCGTGGCGGATTGATCAAACGCTATGACGCGGCAAGTGCAAAGGTCGCATTGGTCGGTCGGGCACCGAGTGTTCAGTTTGGTGAAGTCGGCCTGTTAGGAATCAAACTCGATCCCGATTTTGTTGCCAATGGAAGAATATATCTATTCTTTTGTCCCCAGGAAAAAAAAGATCGGCTCCGCCTTTCTCGCTTTGAAATTCGCGACGGAAAACTAGACATGAACTCCGAACAGGTCGTACTCGAGTATCGAATCGATCCTGAAGGCGCCACGCACATGGGTGGAGGGATGGCGTGGGATACGGAGGGGAACCTCTATCTTGGCACGGGGGATAACTGTGTGCCAATTCCTCAACCGCCCGTCGATCAGCGAGCGGGTTACGAAAAAGTCGACGCACTGCGGAGTTCGGGAAACACCCGCGATCTGCGGGGCAAAGTACTTCGCATCCACCCGGAAGACGATGCCAGCTATACGATTCCAGGGGGGAACCTGTTTGTGGATGGGGTGCAGGGCCGCGCGGAAATTTATGCGATGGGGGTGCGGAATGCGTTTCGGATCCACGTCGATCCCGAGACCGGGTGGCTCTACTGGGGTGATGTGGGGCCGAATGTGCGCATCGATCTCAATGCAGGACCAAACGGATACGACGAAGTGAACCAGGCCAAGCAGGCAGGTAATTTTGGCTGGCCAATGTTTGTCGGACCCAATGAAGCGTACCGGCGATGGGATTTTGCGACAGGGCAGGGTGGCGAGTGGTTCGATTTGAAGAAAAGACGCAACGATTCAAAAAACAATACGGGCACCCAGATTCTCCCCCCGGCAGAACCCGCTTGGATCTGGTATCCCACGACCGAATCGGATCGCTTTCCCGAACTGGGAAGCGGAGGAAGATCGGCGATGGCGGGGCCCGTCTATCACTACGATGCAACCGTTGCAAATGACACCAAGCTTCCGGCGTCGCTCGATGACAAGTTGCTGATTTATGACTGGACGCGAAACTGGATCAAGGCAGTCACACTCGGTGAGCGGGGTGAAA
>CAUZBD010000288.1:0-4192 GCA_963577795.1 Planctomycetota bacterium
TAGAACTGTCGGGTGGCGCGCACGGCGTTTTCACCGTCAGTCAGGTTTCGGCCGGGCGGAAGAACAGACTCTCATTCGAACTCGATGGATCGCGATGTGCCGTAGCGTGGGATCAAGAAACACCAAACGAGATGTGGATCGGTTATCGAGAAAAGTCAAACGAAATCCTTATCAAGGATCCGTCGCTGCTCCACGAGGCTGCAAAAGAATATGCCCATTATCCGGGAGGCCATCCGGAGGCCTATCCGGACGGACCCAAAAATCTTTTTCGAAACGTTTACCGAGCGGTGCAAACGGGTGAAATGCCTGCTGAACCCGATTGGAGTACGTTCGCCGATGGACATAAGGAAATGGCGATCTGCGATGCGATCCTCGAAAGCAATCGGGAACAGAAGTGGATCGACGTAAAGTACTAAGCACCGCTTGATTTCAAGGCGACCCAATACCTTTTTGCAATTCAGGAGCTTTTAAGATGTCTGCCGAGACCCCGCAAACCAACCTCTGTAATATTGCCCTGATTGGAACGAAGTTCATGGGCCGGGCACATTCAAACGCTTATCTCAAAGTGGATAAATTTTTTGATCTTCCTTGCCAACCGGTCATGCACACGGTCGCTGCCCGTAATCAGGAAGAACTAAAGGTTTTCGCAGATCGTTGGGGATGGAAACACTGTGCCACCGACTGGCAATCGGCCGTTGGGGATGAGGCCATTGATTTAGTCGATGTCGTCACCACCAATAACGTACACGCTGAGCATACCATTGCAGCACTCGAAGCTGGAAAGCATGTTGCCTGTGAAAAACCTTTGGCAGGAACCTTAAGTGATGCGCGACAAATGATGGAAGCAGCGGAAAAGGCAAGTGGCAAAACTTTTGTGTGGTACAACTATCGACGCTGTCCCGCGGTGGCGCTTGCCCATCAACTGTGTGCGGCTGGAAAGCTGGGGAAAATTTATCAGATCCGAGGCTGTTATCTTCAGGATTGGGCAGGGCCCGATACCCCGCTCATGTGGAGGTTCGATGGGGATGTTGCCGGCTCGGGCGCACTGGGCGACCTCTGTGCACACACGATCGATACAGCCCGCTTCATTACGGGCGATGAAATCAGCGAAGTGATCGGCGCCACGATGGAAACAGTCATCAAAGAACGCGTTATCTTGGAGGGTGGTGGTGGAGAAATTTCAGGGCACGGCGGTGCCACGAGTCAAAAGAAGGGAGCGAGTACGGTCGATGACATCGTGCTGTTCGTTGCCAAAATGGAAAGTGGTGCGTTGGCCACCTTTGAAGCAACGCGGCTTTCGACCGGATATAAAAATGCGAATCGCCTGGAAATCCATGGTGAGCTCGGCGCAATCCGCTTTAATTTTGAACGGATGAATGAACTCGATTGGTACGATGCAACACTGCCAGCGCAGTTGCAGGGATGGAACACCATCAATGTCACCGACGGGAATGCAAACCATCCCTATGCGGCGTCCTGGTGGCCCACGGCACACGTTTTGGGCTACGAACATAGCTTTATCAATCAGGCTGCGGATATGCTCACCGTAATCGGGGGTGGCGAGCCGGTGGTTCCACTGGCTGACTTTGCCGACGCCTATAAGGTGCAACGGGTACTTTCGGCTGTTGTTGAGTCAGACAAACAGCGGTCACCGGTTCCTCTGGATCAAATTCAGTAAGCATGAACATTATTCTTAATGGCCAGGTGCAGCACGTGGTGGACTCCAGTACCGTTGCCGACCTGCTCGATACGCTGGACGTTCCGCTGCGTGGCTTTGCGGTCGAGGTCAACGGCGAGTTGGTGCCCCGCAAGTCACACGGAGACTATCGGCTCGCTGCAAATGATCGACTCGAGATTGTGACGCTTGTAGGTGGAGGGTAGTGACGACTCTCGGTCGGTTGTCTCGGTAAACGAGTCTGCTATGATGCGGCTGGTTGCCTTACGGTGAGATCGAATTCCTATGAAATCCCCCTCCGACAATTTGACCGCGGCGGAATCCACGTCGCTAGCGATCCCACACTTTCGCATCGGGCAACATACCTTTGGCAGCCGTTTGTTTGTCGGCACAGGAAAGTATGCCAGTTACAAAATGATGCAGGAGTGCCTGGAACTTTCGGGCACGGAGTGCATTACGGTAGCCGTCCGGCGGGAACGGTTGGTCGATGCCGAAGGGAACAATATTCTTGATTTTATCGATACCTCTCGGTACACACTGCTTCCCAATACGGCGGGATGCTTTTCAGCTGACGAAGCGATCCGCACGGCACGACTCGGTCGAGAAATTTTGGAAAGTCTCGAGAATCCGGGCTACGACTGGGTCAAGCTGGAGGTGCTCGGGGACACCAAGACCTTATTACCAGATCCGGTGGCGACGCTCCGAGCGACTGAAAAACTGGTTGCAGAAGGTTTCTCCGTGCTCTGTTATGCCACGGACGATCCCATGCTCTCCCTACGACTGAAAGAAGCGGGTGCGACAAGCGTGATGCCAGCCGGAAGCCCGATCGGATCGGGGCAAGGGATTCTCAATCCCAATAATCTTCAAATCTGTCTCGAGTATCTCAAGGCCGGAGACGCAGATTATCCGGTGATCGTAGATGCCGGGGTGGGCACGGCAAGTGATGTGGCAGTCGCCATGGAGCTGGGCGTCGATGGCGTGCTGCTCAATACGGGAATTGCGCACGCTGCAGAACCAAAACAAATGGCTGTTGCCATGCGTCTGGCCGCCGAAGCGGGTTGGCATGCGGCACGCGGCGGACGCATTCCCCGCAAACTCTACGCCACGGCAAGCAGCCCCGACGAAGGCCGCATCGCCGCTCGCCCCCGTTAAAGAATCGCATAAAACCCAGACAACGCGCCGTTTTCCGCTGCCAGGTGGTTAACCCTGTGGAAGCTGGCTGGTCATCGCCAAATATGCGGTCATGGCGATCACCCAGATAAAAGGCAAGACAAAAAACAGACCGATGCCGCAGGCAAGAACACCAGCGAACGCAAGACATGCTGAAATGAGTCCTAGTAAAAAGAGCGCCATTTTATTACCGCGCGTGATCCGGATCGATTGCCGAATTGCCTCCATGCTGCCCACCCCTCGATCGACGACCAGCAACACCGCCTGAGAAAACATAATTCCAAAAATAATCATTGGAATCAAAATCATCAGCATCCCGATGATCGCTCCAGTGACCGCCGCCTCGACTCGGGGATGGAGATTCATTTTTTCTTCGATTTGTGCAAGGCCGGCTACTACGTCTTGTGCCCTCGATGGTTGCTTGCTTGACCGTTTTTCCTTCGGTTGCTTCTTACTCTCTGCACTAGCAGTTTCTTTTGATTTTCCTTTTTCCAAAACTTTTGCGGGATTCTCCGCGGCAGGCTCAACCACGGCATCACCGGTGACGATGTAACCGATCAGTGCAGGGATACCACAACCAAAGAGCATCATGAATGAGAAAAATAGTAAGAGGAGTAAATTGACGCCCAAAATACGCCAAAGATATTTTCCGCCCGAAAACATATCTCCAATCTGACCAACTTGCCTACGGGTCAGGTTGAGGAAAAAAAGCGTCGCTCCGCCGGTAAGCCACGTATCAAAAAAAACTTTGCTCACACTCACCAGAAACTGAATACTTACGGGATCTCCCGCCAAATTACCCATTTCGGCAACACTAGTCGCAACCATCCCCACCCCAATACTGAGCGCAAGGAAAATAGCACTTCCTGCAAGGGCCATTCCATAGTTTTCCGCTGCAATCTTCCAACCGCGAGAAAGAACTGCACTGAAATTAATGCGGGCAGGAAGGAGCGGGCCTTTGGTAATTTGCGACCCCAGATCCACATCTTGAGAACTTCCGGCCATGGAGGCGACCGGCACTGCGGACATCGCTGAGGGTGGGGCAACTTCGCTGGGAAGCTCGGAGATTTTTCCACACTGGGGACACTGCGCTTTTTTGCCACGCGCATCGTCGCCGACGCGTAAGGTTGATCGACATTCGGGACATTCAAATTCAATTGCCATCTATCCCTCCTCGTTCTATCTGCCACCTACGAAGATCGTAGCACAATCAGCATTCTGCGACTACTTCGCTGCCATGTTGGCTGACTTTCGGGCAATGACTTCAGACACCAGTCGCTTTCTGGTAAGGTGTGCTTGAACCCTTCTTCTTTCTGTCTGCGAGAATCACGGATGCTTGCTGTCGAC
>CAUZBD010000289.1:0-4178 GCA_963577795.1 Planctomycetota bacterium
TTCTTGCACTGATCGGCGAAAATGGAGCCGGTAAGAGTACGTTGATGAAGATTCTGGCCGGTGTGCAGTTGCCGGACGAAGGATCCATTCACGTCGGCGGTCGCAAAGTCAGACTGGATTCGGTTCACGCTGCGCAGGCGAGTGGTATCGCACTTATTCATCAGGAACTCAACTTATCTGGCAACCTCAGTGTCGCCGCAAACATCTTTTTGGGCCGCGAGCCTCTGCGCTGCGGCTTGATTGATGGCAAAAAGATTCGAGACGATGCGCAATTGCTACTTGCGCGTTTAGGGCTCGATGTTTCGCCAGATGCGATTGTCGATACGCTTTCCATCGGACAGCAGCAATTGGTGGAAATCGCTCGAGCGCTGTCGGTCAATGCGCAGGTGCTGATCATGGACGAACCGACATCCAGTCTTTCACAGTACGAAACCGAGCGAATGATGGAGGTGGTGAAGGATCTGCGCGGCCGCGGTGTGAGTGTGATTTATATTTCCCATCGCCTCGGCGAGATAAAGGAACTCGCAGATCGAGTGACGGTCTTTCGCGATGGTGAGAATGCGGGCGACCTGATGGGTGACGAAATCAATCATGGCCGTATGGTGCAATTGATGGTCGGTCGCGACATTTCTCAATTTTATGTACGCACACCCCATGATGCTGGAGATATTGCGCTCGAAGTCAAAGACTTACGGACACCAGCCAATCCTGGTTGTTGCTTGAATTTCGCAGTACGCTCTCGAGAAATTGTCGGAATTGCTGGACTCGTCGGTGCAGGCCGAACGGAACTGTTTGAGGTACTCTTTGGGGTCGAACCGGCAGTTTCGGGAACGGTATCTGTGGATGGACGGAAAATTTCCCTACGCAGTCCACTCGATGCCATTCAGTCGGGAATCGCCCTCGTTCCGGAGGATCGCAAGCAGCAGGGAATTATCCTCGAGATGACGGTCCGCACAAACATTGGTCTTGCCGGACTCCGGCAATATCAAAAAAAAGCAGGATTTCTGAATGCGGCGCAGGAGGCAAAAGATGCAGCCTTTATGATTGAACGGTTGGGGATTAAAACACCCAACGAGCATCAGCTTGCGCAGTATTTGTCTGGTGGCAATCAGCAAAAGGTGGTCCTGGGCAAGTGGTTGGCTATTACACCGAAAGTCTTGCTTCTGGATGAACCGACCCGTGGCATCGATGTTGGCGCCAAACAGGAAATCTATGCTCTGATGGACGAACTTGCAAAAAAGGGGGTTGCAATTTTATTCGTCAGTAGCGAAATGGAAGAAATTTTGGGGATGTCAGACCGCACGCTCGTGATGCACGAAGGGCAGATTACTGGCGAACTGTTGCGGGATGAACTGAGTGAAGAGGCGATTATGCAACGGGCCATCGGTAATAGCGCAGTGGCAGCAGGCTAACTTCTGTAAACCATTAGATGTGATGCATTAAAAGATGAAAAAAAACATTGGAATTCTGAGCATCCTACTGGTTGTTTTCACGGCAACTGCGATAGGGAACGCGAACTTCCTTACCGCCTACAACATGTTCAATCTTGTTGAGCGGGCGTCACTCTACGGGATCATTGGGATTGGCGTCGCCTTTGTGATCATTACCGGTGGCATTGATCTATCGATTGGATCGTTAATCGGACTAGTGGCAACGTTGCTTCCGTTCATTGTGGTGCAGTTGTCATTTTCGTTGGCTGTGGGTTTACTTGCGATCTTTGCCCTTTCACTCTGCGTAGGCGTTACGCATGGGGTGTTGATCACGCGACTCAAGCTACAGCCATTTGTAGTTACACTCTGTGGATTAATGATTTACCGTGGCCTTGCGCGATGGGTCGTTTCAGATAAGACGATGGGCTATGGGAATGAAGTGTTTTCAGGTCTCAAAGTGATGGTAGGGAATATGTCCCAATTGCCAGGAATGGCAGGCGTATCCTGGGCGAAGCATGTACCGGTTGCCTTTCTGATCCTTGTCACACTTGGTGTCGTCTCTTCCATTTTTCTCAACAAAACAATCTACGGTCGCTATCTGCTAGCGCTTGGACGCAATGAACAGGCAGCACGATTCAGCGGTATCAATACCTCGTTGATGATTGTGCTCGCCTATGTCCTTTGCTCGCTGATCAGCGGGTTTGGCGGACTGCTTTTTGCCTTGGATTACGGATCGATTCAACCGGATAGCTTCGGCAACTTCTACGAATTGTATGCCATTGCGGCAGCGGTGCTTGGAGGCTGCAGCCTCCGTGGAGGAGAAGGTTCCATTTTTGGAATTATTTTGGGCGCGGCGCTGATGCGTTTGCTGATGAACTCCATCAGTATGCTCGGTATCGATGATCAGCTTGAGCCAGCGGTCATCGGGATTGTGATTTTACTCGGCGTGATGGTAGATGAACTCGTTAAACGCTTTGCGGCACGCCGACGAGCCATGAAGCAGGCAAAAGAAGTGGTTGCCTAGGCTTTACCATGGGAATGGGCAGTCTCAACCCGCCGCTAGGGAATACGAAGCGGAGCCGGGTGGGTTACTTCTCGGCATAACTGATCAGATCATCGGCCAAGTCATTCATTCTTGCCTCAAGCCGCTGCCGACAAGCAGAGATATCTGCCCCATCCTCCGGCGGATGATGGACGAACAGGTAAAACTTGATTTTCGGTTCGGTACCCGATGGGCGGATTGCGACATAGTTGCCATCGGCCTGAAAATCGAGAATCAGCAGATTCCCGTGTGGCCCGACGAGCGATCCAACATTCCCCGCAGCATCGGTCAGCGTTTGATTTAAATAGTCGCGGATTCCGATCACCTGCATGTCGGCGAGGACTGCAGGCGGCTGCCGGCGGAAGCGATCCATGACCGCCAGCATCTCTTCCATGCCCGTTTCGCCCCGCTTGTAGACCGAAATCGTTTTCTCGGCATGGCAACCGAAGCGGCCAAACAGGTTTTCCAATCGCTGGCGCAACGTAATCCCTGCGGCTTTACATTCCGCGGCCATTTCGGCGGCCAGCATCGCCGCCACCGGTCCATCCTTGTCGCGGGCATACTCACCGACGAGATAACCGTGTGATTCTTCGGCGCCGAACGCGAAAAGACTCGGGTCGTGCTGATCGATCGTGTCGGCAATCCACTTAAAGCCTACCAGCAAATCACCATAAAAAACGACTCCGTAGGCTTGGGCGATGCGCTCGAGCAAGCGGGTCGTAACGAGTGTGGTCACCACGTAGTGGTCGCTTGAGAGTTGTCCGGCGGCCTGGCGGCGAGAGAGGATAAATTCGCCAAGCAATGCAACAATTTGATTCCCTGTGAAAGTTTCCCAGGGCCCACTGCTGTCGAGGGTTACGGGCGCCGCAAAACCGATGCGGTCGCAGTCTGGATCGGTTGCCAGGGCTAAGTCCGCGCCGACGCTGCGGGCCCGTTCGATGATCGCATCAAAAACGGCGACGTTTTCTGGATTCGAAACGTGGTCCGGGACGTTGGGAAAGTCACCATCGGGCGTCGCATGCGGTCCAAATTCCTCCACATCCACAAACCCATCTTTGGCCAGGGCAGGCAGCACGGCCGAGCTGCCGACACCGTGCAGCGGAGAATAAATAATTTTGGCATTCCGCGGTCCCGGAAACGCCTGATTGGCAACTGCATTGATATACTCCGGATCGATTTCTTCTTGGCAGAGTGCAATCTTACCTTCGACCACGCTGCGATCGAAATCTTCTTGCACGATGGTTTCGACGTTCATCACCTGCTCGATCACCCCCGCGTCGTGCGGAGGCACCAGTTGACCCCCATTTTTCCAATACGCTTTAAAACCGTTGTCGCTCGGTGGATTGTGACTGGCGGTAATCATGATCCCGCAGGCACACTGCTTATAGCGCACGGTGAACGAGACGCAGGGGGTGCTGTGGAATCCTTGCAAAAAGTAAACCTTGAAACCCGCAGCGACCATAATCTCTGCGCAGAGTCGGGCAAACTCGGCTGATTGATGGCGCGTGTCGTAGCCGATCGCACAGGCAAGATCGGCTTGTGACTCCGTGCTGGATTTCACGTAGGTGGCCAGCCCTGCAGCACTCTCGCCCATCGTTCGCCGATTGATGACCGCCGTCCCAATCGGATACATTTCTCCCCGGCGCCCCCCGGTGCCGAACTCCAACACTTTCCAGAATGCTTTATTGAGTTCTGTAAATTGCGAT
>CAUZBD010000290.1:0-4178 GCA_963577795.1 Planctomycetota bacterium
TTTGTCCTGCTCGCCTTGCCCCTGCTGCTCTTGTTCCTGCTGCTCTTGTTCCTGCTGCTCTTGTTCCTGCTGCTCTTGTTCCTGCTGCTCTTGTTCCTGCTGAATCTGGTCGATGAATAACTGAGCCAACTCAGCATTGGCACGCGCATCGGCATCTTGCGGATTGGCCTCGATCGCTCCGCGATAGTGGGAGATCGCCGTTTCCAACTTTGCAATCGCCTCGTCCGCCTCGTCAGGATTCTCCGCGCGGAGTGCTAACGCTTCGGCATAGTCACAGTTTGCCAGATTGAAACGTGCTCTCGCTTCCAGGGCTCGATCTGCAACCGCCGTCGAACGAGTAAAAGAATCGCGAGCCTCCGCATATTGCCCTTCTCGATATTGGGTAACGCCTTGGTTGTAGATCGCCTCGTAAGCGAGATCACTCTCGACACTAGGCCCCTCAAAGGCTACTGGGGATACCGCTTGTTGCTTTTGCCCGGTTGTCTCGTCAGCTCCTGCTGGCGAAGAAACATCCGACAACATCGCCGCAAAAGAGACAGCGACTGCTGAAGCAAAAAAACGTATGCAACCGCGATGAATCATGACTGTCGCCCTCCCCCCGGAAGTCGCTGACCGATCCCTGCCATCCAGAGGGTATCGAGTCCGAGCACCAAAAGTGCGAGTCCTATAAACCACGGATAGCGGGGAATGTAACTATTTATACGGGCCGTTTCGAATTCGGTTTGCTCAACCGATGAAATATAAGAGTGGTAAACATCGCCCATATCGACTTGTTTGGTGCCTGCTGGAATGTAGGCCCCCTCACCCGCAAGAGCGACCTGCTTGAGGATTTCCCCATTCATCCGGGACCAAACCTCCTCGCCCTCGTGCTGCAAATAAGAACGGCCCCGACTTGCCAAACGGACCGGAATACGTGCCCCCTTTTCCATACTGCCTAAACCCACCGTAAAAGTGCGGATCCCTTGGGAGGCATAAGCATCGCTTGCCTCTTCGACAGGTTCGCTCTCGTGGTCTTCCCCATCGGTGATAATCACAATCGCTTTGTGATCGTCTGACTCCTCCAAGAAACAAGACCGAGCCACACGAATTGCATCTCCTAATCGAGACCCACCTCGATCCAGGCAATGCGGGCCAACTTCGTCCAGCATCAACTTAAAATCGTGGTGGTTGCTCGTTAGTGGAATCTGCTGTTTTGCACGGCCGGCAAACACGACCAACCCTGCCCTGTCGCCTTCCATCTCATCGAGCATATCAGTGATCTGTTGTTTCGCACGATCAAGCCGATTTGGGCTGGTATCTTCAGCCAGCATGGACCGCGAAATATCCAGAAGAAAAACGACCTCAATCCCTTTTTGCGGAACATCACGCCAGTTCCTTCCCCAGCGGACATCGAGTAGGGCCCCGATCATGGCCAAGAGAGCAAGTGCTATACAGAAAATCCGCAATCCGCTCCGCTGCCAACTCGCTTCAGGTAAAATCCGCGCAGCGAGGTTGGGGGTCGCAAATTTCTTGATTGCCCGCGTCCGGGCGATCAGCGCTACGACCATCGCGACCACAGCCAAGCAGGCAGCCCAGATCCAAAAAAGGCTGCTGATGTTACCAATCTCGATATCCATTGTCTTTCATCTCCCCCGGGTATCACGGAACCTGGCGATAAATTGATGCTGCCAAAACGCACTGGAGCACCAAAACTAAAAGGGCAAGGAGCACCAAAGGTGGCAGCGTTACAAATCCAGCTGTCAGAGGCTCGATTGCAAGTTCCCGATAGTCGACATAGTGCTGTTCTTCGACCCGACTTTTTTCGAGTGCGTCGATCTCTTCATAAATTTCGCGTAGCGAATCCGTATTGGTTGCCCGGAAATATTTTCCGCCAGTCGTGTCGGCAATTTTTCTCAGAGTATCTTCATCGATGTGAACTTCTGCCCATTGAATACTTTTACGTCCAGTCAATGGATGCGTTACCGGAACCGGCGCTCGCCCTGTGGTTCCTACGCCAATCGTGTATATCTTTACCCCCAGAGTAGAAGCCAATTCCGCCGCCTGGAGTGGTTCGACGGAACCTGCGTTGTTCTCTCCGTCGGTCAATAAAATCACAATTTTACTTTTGATTTTCTTCTCTTTCTCTTGATTGCGGCTGTCTAGAGATTGCAGTTTTTCTAATGCGAGACTCACTGCATCGCCAATCGCGGTACCATCTTCATTCTGGTCTGTGACAATCTCAGTCTGTCGCAATCGCGACGTAAGATAGGTGTGATCAAGCGTTAAGGGGCTCACGCCATCGGCATGCCCTGCAAATGTGATCAGTCCGACAAGATCCGCAAATCGCCCTGGCAATTGTTCTCCGCCATGGACGAATTTTCCTGCCACATCCTTGATCGCTGTTAACCGATCGACAGGATCACCCTGGATTTGAAAATCCATGGCCTGCATACTTCCCGAGCGATCGACAACCAACTCAATGGCAATCCCCTCAGAGTCGACCGTTGTTACTTTCCGGCCCAGTTGAGGACGTGCAATACTCGCAATTAAAAGACCAATCGCCAGCAACCGCAGAGCAGGCAGGATCCACCGCGTTTTTGTCTTCCAGGTGGCCCCGGTTGCTGAGGCGGCAGCCGTCGAACTAAAAGAAATCGAATTCCTTCGGCGACGCACCACAAACGCCCAAACACCCGGAACGAGTACCAGGAGAAGAAGTAAAAACCATGTATTTGCCGTCTGGAAAATCATGCTGCTACCTGCTCCTTTACTGAGTCTGTCGTATTATTTGATTCATCAGCTGTGCCTTGGATAAATTCTCTCGCCTTATCAATCGCTGCGTCCGCTTCGGCACGAGATGGGTTGTGACGGGCAAATTTGACCATGTCGGCAACTTGGAGGAATTCCTGCAGCGGTGCTCGGTGCTCTTCACAAAGTAAGTTCTCTCGCTGCACCGCTGACAGGAATTCCGTTGTAGTTTGCTTCGGAGCACGATACCCGAATCGACCCTCGATGTAGTGGCGAATGATGTCGGTCAGACAACAGTAAAAAGTATGTGTATCACCACTTTCTAAAAGCGCACTCTGCTCAAGTTCAGCGAGCTGTCTAAGAGCCCACTCTGCAGGAGTGTTTTTTCGGTGGTGACGATGCCAAAGGAGTAAAAGAATCCCGGCTACCAGGAAAATAGCGCCGGCCGAAATTCCATAGGTTAGCCATGAATTTGTTTCTATCTTTTCTTGAGGAATATCTACAACGCCTTTGATGTCACGAAACTTGGTTGGATCCGCCTGCCCTTCAAGCAAGCTTGCAATCTCCACCTCAATCGGCGCAGAAATCACAACACCACGAATTGGTTCTGCCGTGCGACGATCAACATAGGAAACCTCAATAGGCGGAATTGTTTTTTTTCCGGACCCGAGGGATTCAAGTTTGTAATCTCGCTTCCATATTCGATCTTGCCCTAGAGGTACATCGAGTTGCTCACGAACATCAACGATCTGAAGACGACCGAGACGATCGGATGTATCCGGAAACTGTACCGAAACTCCCTCAGGTGCTTGAGCGGTAATCTGTAGACTGATCGGCTGTGCAACTTGGACAACTTGGCGATCCAATGCCGTCATCAACTTGACATCCCCTTGACTTGTTTCTTTAGTAATTTGCATCGATACAGCTTTTTCTTGACTTTCAACGGCAGAACTGCAACCGCTTCCCATGACAGCGGAAAGAGCAAGGAGGATGAAAAGGGCTGTCGGTAGCCATCTTTGCCCTGCTGACTTCGTGCATCGGGAGTTCTTGAACCAGTTATTTTTCATCGTCGCGCCTCCCGCTTATGAAAGAACCGGCGCAGCGGATCATTCATGTCTTGACCGGTGTGAATGTAGATGGGATCCATCTTGAGTTCTCTAAAAAGACGTTTCCTTTCCGTATGCTGCCGATTGGAAAATTCCGCATATCGGAGACGCTGCTTTCGACTCGTGGTATCGAAGACGACCGTCTCACCTGTTTCCGAGTCACGCAATTCCAACAAACCCACATTGGGCACCTCCCGTTCAATTTGGTCGTCGACCACGATGGGGATGATGTCGTGCTTTCGCTTCGCTATACGAAGCGGCCTGCGGTACCCTTGGTCTTGGAAATCGCTGATCAAAAAGATCACTGAACGCCTTTTGGCCGTACGATTCATGTGATCCATTGCGGCA
>CAUZBD010000291.1:0-4170 GCA_963577795.1 Planctomycetota bacterium
GGATGGCTCGCTGGAAAAGATCAAAAAGATGGCCGAGATGGCAGTCGACGGGATGGCGATGGATGTGCTGGGCAATCTTTACTGCACCGGCGGACCACGCGTGGTGGTCTTTGCACCTGATGGTGCGCAGCGGGTCGTGATTCCGGTGCCGGAGGGCACGGCCAACTGTACTTTCGGCGGCCCGGACCACAAGACGCTTTTTATTACCGCTCACAAGGGACTCTATGCGATTGATCTGGCAGTCCCCGGAGTACTCCCCTGAGTGTTACTTGGGAAATCGGCCGGTTTTTTTATTGACCAAATTTGAGAAAACTTCTCTAATAAGGCAGTCCATCCTCTTTTGGTGCGTTGCACGAAAATGACAAGTGAATTAATGAAGCAGCCGGAGCAAACCAGGCGCACGATCGGTGGAACGATCGTGGCGGTCATCGTTGCCTTTCTCTGTGTGATTTATATGCTGAACCCTACCGCGGGATTTGTGGAATTTATTCCGGATAATCTGCCTGTAATCGGCAACGTGGATGAAGGCTTGATCATGATCCTCTTGCTAGGATGCCTGAAATATTTGGGCCTCGACATCCCACTCACAAAATCGTCCCAAAAAAGCTGAGCAATCCCCCGGTGATCGGTCGGATCGCTTTCTCAGCACGCCCGGTAGGATTCGAACCTACAACCCTCGGTTCCGAAGACCGATGCGCTATCCAGTTGCGCCACGGGCGCTCGCCCTCGCAGGTGGCAGGATCGCCTGTGATCCTGCGAGATGGCTTACGATCCTGTAAGAATAAAGGGTCCGCTGCCCTTTCGCAACGGCTTGACGGAAACGGTTTTCAATCTCTCTAATGAAGTGATCTGAAGACAATGAATTTCACTTGACTGAGAAGCACCTGGGAGCCGGTCTGACGTGTCCATTACCTTGCGAGTGTTAGACGGAGCCGATCGAGGAAAAATATTTAGTGGGCTCCCGCTGCCCGTGACGATTGGCCGCGAGGAAGGAAACACGATCCAACTGAATGATGAGCGGATCAGTCGCTTTCACATCAAGATTCAGGAAGACAATTCCAAATTCATTCTTACCGATCTAGAAAGTACGAACGGGACCAAAGTCAACGGCGATGAGATTCGCCTCCGTATCTTACGGTATGGTGATCTGGTGAGCGTTGGGCGCTCCCTTTTGCTTTTTGGCACCGAGGACCAAATCGCAGAACGGCTTGCTGAAATCCGCGGTCGTGATGATCGTAGTGATGTGCTGCTTGCCGACGAGGGGACTAAAGAAGGTCAGGCCGCTCCGCTCGACTTTGAGATTCATTGGAATAGCGACCCGGATATTCAGGCAACCCTTCATTCGCTCCAGCAACCAGACTTACCCGAAGCGCTCTCCCCCTGTCAGACCGCCCAGCTTTCAGAACTGGTTGAGTATCTGCACCTCCGGGTAGGTGATCTATTGACCACAGCCAAAGTCGCAGATGAAGAAGGTGAACAGATACTGCTTGAACAAAGGCACTGGCAGAACCTCATCGACTTACAGGCAAGACTGAGTGAATATTTGCGGAAGATCACCGAACCTCCTGAAATGGAGTAAGGACCGATGACGATTGCCCAGGAAAAAGATTTACAAGTCTATTGCTTGGAAACTGCCAGGCGCGCCCGCCGCGCCGCCGAAGCCTTGGTCATCGTCTCAGCAGAGACCAAAGATGCCTGGCTCCGCGAGGCCGCCGCGCAGCTGCGTGGGCGTGAAGCGGACCTGCTCGCAGCCAACGCACTCGATTTGGAAGCGGCGCCCAGGTTTGGGCTGAACGATGCCCAAGCAGATCGGCTCCGCCTGACGAGCGAGCGGATCGAAGGTATTGCCCAGGTAATGGAGCAAATTGCCCTCTTTCCTGAGCCGATTGGTGAAGTGATGGAAACGTCTGCGCGGCCCAACGGTCTCCAACTTCAAAAGGTGCGCGTCCCCTTGGGTGTGGTCTTTTTTGTTTACGAGTCGCGACCCAACGTCACGGCCGACGCGGCAGCCCTCTGCGTCAAAAGCGGCAACGCTGTGATTTTGCGGGGCGGCAAAGAAGCGGCACACTCGAGTCGGGCGATCGTTGATATTTTGCGAACCGTCGCTGAGGAAAAGGGTATTCCAGTCGATGCGGTGCAATTGGTTTCGGTGGTCGACCGTGAAGCGGTGGGACACTTCCTGGCCCTTCCCGAGTGGATCGATCTGGCGATTCCCCGCGGGGGCGAAGGCCTGATCCGCCGTGTGGCGGCTGAAGCCCAAATGCCGGTGATCAAACACTTCAGTGGAAATTGCCACGTCTACGTGGATGCCGAGGCGGACCTCGAGATGGCTGTGTCGATTGTCGTGAACTCGAAGTGCCAAAGGATGGGGGTTTGCAACGCGGCAGAGTCGCTGGTGGTCCACGCTGAGGTGGCCCCCAGATTTCTTCCCCACGTCTGTGAAAAGTTACAGGCCGAGGAGGTGGAAATTCGTGGCGATGCGGAAACAAGGGCGCTCTTCCCGGGGGCGGTCGCTGCGAGCGAGGAGGATTATGCCGCAGAGTTTCTTGGCCCCGTGCTCTCGGTGCGGGTTGTTCCATCGCTTGAGGAGGCCGTGGCGCACATCAACAAGTATGGCAGCAAGCACACGGATGCGATTGTTACCGACAGTCAAACAGCGGCCACCCGGTTTGCCACCGAAGTCGATACGGCGGCCGTGATGATTAATGCCAGCACCCGGTTCAACGATGGTGGGGAGTTTGGGCTCGGTGCAGAAATTGGCATCAGTACGGACAAGTTCCATGCCCGCGGACCTTGTGGGCTCAAAGAACTGACCAGCTACAAGTATGTGGTGCAGGGCAGCGGCCAAATTCGCAGCTGAAATCGGACCGGGTTTCCTCGCAAGTACTTTTAGCAACTGCCGCGTTCGGGCATAGGTTTCGTTGCTGGAGCAAGCGCGGGCAACTCCGTTTCCAGTACGCCCCGCGCATGGGGCCACAGACAGGCTGCTTCAATCAGCATCCAGACCTGCAGAACGAGAATGCCCAGACCAAAGGCAAAGAGCAGATGGGTCTGCTGCCACTGCCAGATCGCTTGGCCAGAGACCATCTGCCAGAGCGGATAAAACCAGCCGCTCATGCTGTTGAACATCTGCCAAAGAATGGCCCAGGTCGGTAATACCACCATCAGCAGCAGCGGCGGAATGGCAAAGGCAATTGGCTTGCCGCGGCGCCAGAGATAAAACACGATCACTAAAAAGGCCATTCCGGCAAGCAATTGGTTGACTGCACCAAAGAGCGGCCAGAGGAGCATCCCGCCAGTTCCGTAAACGCCACCGGCGCCGGGCAGCATGGCAATCGCCAGACCGAGAGAGACGGCAATCAGCGTGGCGATGTACTTTCCGCCCAACCATGGCAGATGCACCGTCTGAGCCAGTTCTTGAATGACATACCGTTGGAGTCGTGTGGCCGTATCGAGTGTGGTTGCCGCAAAACTGGCAACCAGCACCGCCATGATTCCGATCCCCAGTTTGAGTGGAATTCCGAGGCTGGAAAGAAAGTTTCCCCCACCTTCTACAAACGCGCCCACTTTTTGGGGCAGGCGGAAATCGGCCCATTTTTTACTTGTATCGTAACGATGATTCCAGGCGGCGTGCCCCGAGAGCGGTTCTCCTGTCGCATCGACGACCGCTTGATAAGTATGACTCACTCCGGGCACGGTCGTTCGTTCGAACTTGCCGATACCCAAGCCTGCGGTACAGGCGAGAATCACTAGTACGGCAAGCATTCCTTCAACTAACATCGCGCCGTAGCCCACGTACTGGGCATCTTCTTCATTGGCCAATTGCTTACTCGAAGTGCCGCTGGCTACCAGGCAATGAAAACCGCTCACCGCGCCGCAGGCAATCGTAATGAACAAGAAGGGCCAAATCGGTGGCGCGCCGGTCAACCGGACTGCCGACCAGGAGGTGATCGCCGGGGTGGTTTCGGTAAGATTCGCCTCACCACTCCAGCCGGCAACGACCAAACCTAAAACAAGCAGGCTCAAAGCGACAAGCAATTGGTGGCTATTGATGTAGTCGCGTGGTTGCAGGAGTGTCCAGACCGGCAGCACGGACGCAATAAAGCAATAGACCATCAGGATGCAGGTCCAAAACACAGTCGGGTTGAGCCACTGCGCGCTCAGATGCAA
>CAUZBD010000292.1:0-4163 GCA_963577795.1 Planctomycetota bacterium
AATTGTGGGCTCAAGTTGGGCGGGGGGGGATCTCGCATCCCGTCTGGCGGGTTCCCTCAAATCGCCTACATTTCTTCTGCCAAAAAAAATAAGTCTGCGGGTGCAAGGGAGACACGGTCGCGTGCGGCTTTATGTCCAACATTATGAGATGGTGGGACAGGGACCGACAACGACAAGTCTCGATATTCCAGTCAATAAGGACACCTGGCATTGGATTTCATTCGATACACGACTTTGGGAAGGGAAACGCGGATATCTGGAATTTCTTCAGAATGGCGATCAAATGCAGTTTGTTTCGCGCAAACAACATGACTGGTGGCATGAGGAAGATGGATATCTGGCAATCGATCAAGTCGTTATGGGAGAACCACAAAAAATAGACTTCAAGAGTCCCGCTGCAGCCGCGTGGGCGATCAGAGGCAAGCCACCAGAGAGTCTTGGCGCTGCGATCGCCTTTTTTTCCAGGCGGATCGAACAACTTCTCAGTCAGTGGCAGGCCGGAACCGTGGATCGCGGTGGCGGGGAAATTCTTGCGGCCTTGTTTGCTGTTGGCGGACCGTGGGAAGCGACGAGCAGTGGCAATACACCGCTACGGAAGATGATCGAAGATTACCGTCAACACACGCAAAATATCCCCAAGCCGGTCTATGCGCGGAGTCTTGCCGATGGCCCCGGCGCTGACGAAGCCATGCACATCCGAGGCAATCCTGCCGCACCGAGTAAAGAGCCGGCGAAGCGTCATTTTCTTGATGCGATCGATCCACAACCTTTCGTGGAGTGGGGAAGTGGTCGACAAAATTGGGCAGAGGCAGCCGTTGTGGCAGGCATGCCGCTCACCGCACGTGTCGAAGTTAACCGCATTTGGTATCGTCTTTTTGGACGAGGCATTGTGGAAAGCATTGATAATTTTGGGCTTAAAGGAAGTCTGCCAAGCCATCCAGTTCTGCTTGATAGCCTCGCGGATGCTTTTGTTCGTAGCGGCTGGTCGCGCAAAGAGTTGATCCGCAGGCTGGTGCTCTCAAGCACCTATCGAATGTCGACGCAAGCATCGCAGAAATCTTTAGCGATAGACCCCGATAATATTTTTCTGCAACACGCTCGTGTGCGTCGTCTGCCAGCCGAATCGATCCGAGACGCCGTTCTGGCAACATCAGGATCGCTCAATCCCACCATGTATGGACCCGGAGTTCCCCTCAATCTTGATCAAACATCTCCGAGTCGGGCAAGACCACTGAAAAGCGGTCCTCTGGATGGGAATGGCCGCCGCACGGTTTATCAGGAAATGCGCCGCAATTACCTTCCCCCACTGCTGCTTGCTTTTGATCTCCCTCAGGCGGCGGTTGCACTTGGCGAGCGCGGGGTTACCAATGTACCTGCACAAAGTTTAGCAATGCTTAACGATCCTTTTATCATTCAAGAGGCCAATCGCTGGGCCGATCAACTCGTGCATGCGGATAAACTCTCTACTGAAGAGCGGATTAATCTCGTCCATCGGATCGCTTTTTCACGACCTGCAACAGAAAAAGAGATTGATCTCTCTAAGCATATGTTAGACTATTTCCAAGAGCGTTCCTTGGAGGGGGATGAACGGGTCTCTCCATCCCAACAAGCCTGGCAAAACCTTTGCCACTTAATGCTCAATCGAAAAGAATTTATTTTCATCCGTTGAATGGCACCTTCTTCGGTAGAGGCAAGCGGAGACACATGACAGTCCAAGCACTCACACGAAGAGATCTTCTCCGTCGTACGTCGATGGGTTTTGGTGCTTTGGCACTTTCGGATCTCCTTCTTCGTGAGCAAGGGGAAGCCGCAGAGGATACACCACAGGGGAAATTGCCCCATCACAGGCCTCGGGCCCGGAATGTCATTTTCCTTTACATGGATGGTGGTATTTCACAAGTCGACGCCTTCGATCCAAAACCGCAACTGGCCAAAGACAGCGGGAAAAAAGCGCCTTTTAAAACGGATCCTACCGTCTTCAATAATCAGGGTGGATTGCTGCCGAGTCCGTGGAAATTTCAGCAACACGGCGAGAGTGGGCTTCCGTTTAGCTCGCTCTTTCCCCAGCTAGGATCGTGTGCGGATGATATTTGTGTGATCCGTTCGATGACCGCATTCCTTCCCGATCATCCCAACGCCAACTATGCACTCCATAGCGGTTATGCGGTTCGGGGGCGACCGAGCATGGGGTCCTGGATTTCTTATGGGTTGGGAAGCGTGAATCAAAATCTTCCCGGTTACGTTGTACTCCATGGCGGACAGGTTCCCCCGGGGGGACTGACAACTTTTGGAAACGGATTTTTACCTGCCCACCATCAGGGCTCAATTTTTTCGCATACTCCCCCTGCGATTCGAAATCTTAAGCGCCATGAAGCAACGACTGCGATACAGGCTAAAAAGCTCGACTATTTGAAGCAATTCGACAGGCAACTGCTTGCCGATACGGATGGCGAACGCGAGATCGAGGCGGCGATCGCGAATTATGAGTTGGCATTCCGGATGCAAATGGCGGTCCCAGAAGCGATGGACCTTTCCCAGGAGACGGAAGAAACCAAACGCCTCTATGGTATTGATTCGAAATTTCAGCCAACAAGTTCCTATGGAACCCAATGTCTACTTGCCCGCCGGATGGTCGAGCGCGGAGTACGTTTCATTGAGCTGACCATCTGTAAACAGGATGGGGTTGACCGCTGGGATCAGCACGGTGGACTTCGCGACGGACATCCTAAAAACGCACGATCTGTCGATCAACCGATTGCAGGGCTGATCAAAGATCTCAAGCGACGTGGCCTGCTTGAAAGCACTCTCCTGGTCTTTACGAGTGAATTTGGTCGCACGCCATTCGCTCAAGGAAAGGATGGACGAGATCACAATCCACAAGGTTTTAGCATGTGGATGGCTGGGGGAGGAATTCGCGGAGGAATGTCATACGGTGCGACCGATCCCTGGGGCTATCGTGCGATTGAAAATAAAGTGAATGTGAACGATTTACACGCTAACATTTTGCATCTCTTGGGGATCGACCATACAGAACTGACGTATCACTACAGCAGTCGGGATTTTCGTCTTACCGATGTGGGAGGAAGACTGATCCCAGAAATAATGCTGTAAAGACGAGCAATACGTGAAACACGTTTTCTTACTTACCCGTCACCGCTTCGGGTACCCATCTGCTGCCAGAGAGTCGACTCGATGTCATCCTCCACGACATGTACCGAACCGTCCATCATCAGCACATTCACATGACCTGGATGGTAACTCCGCGAGGTGATCGCAGCTTTGGTGACCGGAAACTTGTCCCACTTTCCTTCCTGGCCGGAATTGAAGTCGATGTCATAGGTTTTGCCATCCGACTCGTAGGTCACAAAGGTGTTAGGAGTAAAGACAGTCGTCACTCCGCAGTGATGCACGCGACCGTCACACCACTCGGTATGCCCCGTATTCTGATTCGTTGTCGGCCCCAGCTTTGGCTCTCCGCCGGAAGCCATACTGACCAATTCGTCGGTGGTGGTGGGACGATCTCCGGGGTCGCCCCCGGTATTACGTAGATAGGAGGTATAGGCTTTTACGTCGGCCGCACATAATGTTCGCGATTCGCCATCCGTAAAATTGTTCGTCCGCAGGCGACTGTTCGGATAGAAGGATCCATCTCCGCCGGTGTTAGTCACCGAATCATAGACAAGCCAGCTGCCAAAATTGAACCCATAATTTTGCGGGTAAACATAAGGTGTGGCATTTTTTATTCGAACTTGATCAAATTCTTCGCTCGCACAGAGATACCCTGGCACACGCATCATAGGGATCCCTGTGTCTAGGTTCACCGGATCATCATACCCCTTTGAAAGATCAACCATGTCTTGCGCCCAATCCATATCCATGTAAGGCAACAACCGACCATGGATCGACCAGGATCCGTTATTCGTCGTCATGTCGGCATTCGACTCAAACTCAAAACTCGGGGGATAATACCTATTGGCTGATTCGTACATTTTTACGGCCAAGCCAATTTGCTTAAGATTACTTTTGCAAGCCGCGCCCCTGGCCGCTTCCCGCACCGAAGACAGGGCAGGAAGAAGCAGGCTGACAAGAATCCCTATGATCGCAATAACGACCAGCAGTTCTACCAACGTAAATCCGGAAAGCGACTGCGTGTTTTTACTTTT
>CAUZBD010000293.1:0-4158 GCA_963577795.1 Planctomycetota bacterium
TGGACGCTTGCTCTTCTTCATCATGCTTTCTCCTTCTGCCGAACGTGCACATGAGCCACATGGTGGAGCGGTAGCGAAACCACGTTGGGCTCGATGCTATGGTTGGGGCTGCTTATTTTTCTGGCAACTCCCCTTTCTTCTCCACCTTACCCGTTTGTGCGTCAACTGTCACCCCCCAGCCCCCACCTAGTGGATTGCTGTAGCTCACTCCCCACTTCAAAGATCCGTTCTCATGGCTGCTGCTCACTGACAAGTATTTCTCGTGGAGATTCTTTTCATATGGAATGTCCATTTCACGATAAGCGATGACAACAGCGCTATCCCAGTCGTCGTCGCCGGTTTTTTGAGCAGCTGGGAAAATGCCCCGACTTGCTGATCAGGCAATGCATGACCATTGACACCGCGATCCTCGGTCTCTGTGCCCTTTGGGGAAGTTTCTTCACACGCGGACAAACCAATCAACAAGATTATCGCAAAACAACGATAGGTCATCATTTCCCCCAACGTGGAGATCTGCCGCTTGTCGGCAGTATATCGTGCTGGCGTTCCTGCATGTCGGCAGCCGGACCGTGTTCGTAACCAAGATCTCTTCTGAGCAGGCCTTTTCTGAGCATTCTTGTCCCGGTCATGCCGGCGCTCGCAGAAGTATTATTCATCTTCGTGTGAGGCCGAAACGTCGGCATAACCATGTTCATCAACTCTGACAGCAAAGCTTATCGGGCGGCAGCACACTTCACAATCTTCGATATAGCTTTGCGAAGAGATAGAGCAATCGATGAGAATTTCAATTGTTTCGCCGCAATAAGGGCAAGGGATAGACCTGGCATCGACTTCATTCAGCATTTTGTCGCCGTCTCATTATTCTGCCAAACCTTATGCAGCAAGGGGAAGGGAGGTCTTAGGCGTAGATTCTTCTAATTTTTGGCCATGCTATGCTTGCGCCTTTTCCAGCGCTTCCAGGCGCTTGTCGATTTGATTGAGCATGTGGATGATATAAATGTGCGTTTTCTTGGCATCAATGCCGACCGGGCTGTTATCACTGTGAATTAGCTCGGCGATTTCGTTATAGGTTTCTTCGCTGATATCCATGGGGTCTGCCTCTCATTTGTTAGGGTCTCGATCAAGGCGCCGAACGCTGGCGTCACCGAGGCGGGCGGCGCTTAGCGCCGTTCCGCATTCGGTGGAACGATCTGGTTGTCGTTTCGCTGCTACTATAGGTTGCGAATTCCACACAACGCTCTTCTTCCATTCTTTGTAAGGGGACTGTCCCTTGCGCCGTCCCCTTGAGCCGTCCCTCTACTTACCGTGTTAATCATCGTGTGGCCTCCGACCGGCTGACTATACTGAGTCATCTATATTGATTCGAACGTATGGCTTTATGCTTACGCACCCGAAGCTTTCAAGTGTTGAATCTTCTTCATCCGCCTTGAGTCGGCAGTCTCAAAAAGCCGGTCGGAGATGAGTCGTCCCGTTTTCCGCGACCACTTTTCTGCATATTCCTTGTTGAATTCCGCGATGCTGTCGATTTCACTTTGTGTGCGGGGCCTCGTGCGCATCATCCAGGCCATCTGCCGGCGGTTCTCACCCCCACCCCATGATGAATGCAAGATTCTCGTATGAAAAGCGATGACATCGCCCTTGTCCGCCGCCAGGTCGAATCGCCCCGGAATGTCAGGCGTCGAATAACCCAGTACGTCTTGGTCCGGCTGCTTTTCAATGTCTCTAAAATGACGAGGCCAAAGGTGGCTGCCGGGGATGAAGCTTAAGCACCCCTTGCCAGGCGCTACATCGTCCAAATAAAACGTCAACTTGGCCTCAATCGCAGGGCCGGGCGAGTCGACATCGGAATCCCAGTCAGTATCGGCGTCGTTTGGCCATACAAGGTCGCGGTGCCAATTGGTATCACCATTGTGTATCTGCCCATCAGAACTACCAAAGAAGATACAGTCCTCCCCCATGAGATCTTCGGCGATACTCGCCAGGTTGGGGTGGTCCAGCATATTATAGAAATAGGGGTCCGCCTCGATCAGCGGAATAATCACCCGGTGACCATTTGGAAATATGCGCGCACCGTTGTCGGATTCATCACCTTGCGTTTCACCCGCTTCAATGATCTTGTCAAATCGCCAGGAGTACTCGTCAACTTCCTGAGGCGTGAGCGCACCGGGCACCTTGAGAAACCCAAGAACACGAAAATGAGCCTTTTGTTCATCGGACAGCATCCTTAATCCCCTCCCTACTCTCGCTAGTGTTTTTGTCTCGTTTCTTGTGTTTCTTGAATGAATTTAAGTCCGCAAGCATACAAATGTTTTCCCGTGAAGTCACGGGTATCGACGCATTGCATTTGCGGCACCACATTTCAGTAGAAACATTATGACACGCTGAACGTTAAAGGTGACTCACGCGCGGTAGCGCGTTGAGTCCACCGCCTTGTTCGGCTTTCTTGAATGTGTAGTAGCTGGATCCGGCGCCAGAAAAGTGAGGCGTTAAATCCTCGTAACAAACAAAGCCCAATTCTCGAAGAACGTCCATCACTTGCTGGCTAGACCAATGTCTGATCTGAAACTCATCCCCATAATGCGTTGGGTTGCCATCATCGTCTCTCACAACCAGGTCTTCCCGGTAGATGTAGATGCTACCGTTTTGGCGAGTTACGGTGACCGTGCGCTCAAAAGAAGGATCGCGCCTCGAATACCCGCGGAATATCGCATCAGCTGGAATGTCGAGAAGCAGCATTCCACCCGGCCGAAGTGCCCCGTAAGCTGCGACCAAGGACTTCTTCAGAGAATCTTCATCGAGTAAATACAGAATCACCGTGAACACGCACAGAGCCACATCAAACTTACCTTCGCACCGAAAATCCTCCATTCTTGCACAGACATTCGTTATTGAGTTGTCCGGATCCTTTCCCTTCAACTGAATGAGCATCTCCTGACAAGGCTCAACCGCAGTCACAGCATATCCCTTTCGCGATAGCGGAATGGACAGACGGCCCGTCCCTGCTCCAAAATCTACGATCCTGGCAGGGGACGGGAACCTGTTGGCGATCAAATCAACAGTCGCATCAGTCAAGCAATTGTAGAAGTCGCCGAACGAACGTTGATAGGCGATGTCGTAAACCTCCGCCCATGATGAGTGTGGTTGGTCGGTCATAGGCAAAGTATGCCTCTCCTTGGAAATAACGCCACAATACGATCAATCAACACTTGGTTTCCAATGATCCCTTGGGTGTCAGCCATCATGAGGGTGGCTCCGAGCAAACCGGGTAGGCATCCGCATCGGAGAAGGAATGAAATGTCGCTTAGCGTAATTGGAACCTCGTGCGTGTCGGTCTGGATTGAACTTTGGCCAGCGATTGTATCCTATGTGTGGGGCGTTCGATCTGTGGGCAAGAATCATCTCGACCTCTTTGGTTGAAAGTTCGGCCTCCGTCGCATCTTGCGACTCCCATAGGATCTGCTTTCGTACGGTATAATCCAATTGTTGATCTGCGAGAAGATTGCGAAAGTCAGCATTGACCAAATCTATATCGGGAGAGCAAAAATAACGAGAACTGCCCACGCTATCCTTCCCTACGTATATTGTCCCAGTAGGGTATGTGATTTTGTAAATCTGTTTCATCTCATCGAACGATGAGGCACCGAGGCGGCCGCGCCGTAGTGCGTTCCGCATTCGTGTGGACCGACCCGGTTGTCGTCGTGCTGCCCACAGCTATTCGACTAGATGGTCGAGCACAAGGTTGACACGAATGTCGCCGGCGCTTCTGTCTTCGTCAACAGATACGGGGTGCAGCAGACGAAATTCCACTGGTATCAGACAGGGCGAGCTGCCGGGCAACGCATCACACATGCTGATAACCTCGTCAATGTCACTTTCCAGTACGACGCTGAATCGATAGTAGCGTATGCCATCCTGCGTAACCGGTTCCAAAGGCGGCAGCGAGATATCGGAAACGCGATGTATCCTCGCATCAGCCAGTTCCCTTACCACCTGCTTGAGAGCCCCGTGCAGGTGGACTGCACGGGAATCCCCAGCAGAATCTGAATATGATTCAAACCGCAGCGTCGTAATCACGTTCTCGCCAAGTCGGATATTTTCGTTGCGCATCATGTTCTCCATTACCATTCCTCTCATGCGACAATACTCCCGCCACGGTTC
>CAUZBD010000294.1:0-4145 GCA_963577795.1 Planctomycetota bacterium
TCCTGGGGTTGTGACCATCGAAGTGGTCTAGTGAAAACGCGGCAGCCGAGCGGACTGCGCAAAAAAGAAGCCCCAATTGGAAAATGGGGCGAGTGGGTCACCTTGTGATAGGTATGGCCCTGCTCAATTTAATATGACACGTTTATGTTGTTTGTTTAGCTATCCGAGCCATCCTGCGACGGATTGTTCGGTATCGTGTCTGCGTATCAGGCCAGTCGGCTTTGAAAGCCAGGGACGAGAACGAATCGAGTTACTGACAACTCATTTCAAGTTGGCCTCGGCCGACTACCTGTCAGCGTGGGCCGAACGCAACATCCAGCACCGGGATCAACTTGTCAGTGAATCCGACGCCCACAGCGTGCTGCATGACCTGCCCACGTCCGCGCGTATTGCAAGCTGGGCGTACCAACAGACATTTATGCCGGAGGGCTGACCTGGGCGAGAGAGGACGATATGGTGCCCCCTGCCTGAGGGTTGGAGTCAGTCAATCGATCAGTTAATGGAGTCTGCCTGGTCGATCCAGAGGAACTCGATAAACAAAACCTGAAGCCGATGGAATTCAGCGTCCGTTGCGTCCAACCATGAATAGAGTCACATGAAAGTTGGACGCATGGACGCAGTGGACGGTGATCTGCAGTACTCGCCTTGTTGACGCGTAGAGACGAGAACTGCCCTCGGCTCATTGATGCCGCCGTTTAGGTCGGACTTCGTAACCCAGGTAGTCGAGCAAAACGGCCGCCGTTTCCATCTTTAGTGATCCGCCGTTGAGAAATCTGCTCAGCGACGGTTGTTTAATGCCAGTGTCCTCAGCGATTCGGTACTGACTCAGGCCACGCCGCTTGATTTCTTTTCGCAATAGGCGGGGGAGTTGTTGTGGAGACATGGGGGGCTACTTGCGATCAGAAGTGTCAGCCATTTGGTTGCCAATATATAACGATCGTTATATACTAGAAGGAAGAAGGGTATTGTCACAAGGGTAATTTTCGAGGGGTGCGATGGAAACGATTAGCGTCAATGTCGTTCGGTTTGGTGATCGAAAGTACTTGCAGATGCAGTACAGGGATTCGGTGACTGGCCGGAAAAAGACACGGTCGACTGGTACTGCAAACCGGCGAGAGGCGGAAAGGGTTGCGGCCAAGTGGGAGGCAGTGTTACAAGCAGGTAGGTATCAGCCACCGTCCAAGGTTACTTGGGATGAGTTCCGACGTCGATACGAAGACGAGGTGCTTGCGAGTCTGGCTGATACGACCGACAAAAAGGCAGCGTCGGTATTCAACGCTGTCGAGAAGATCCTCAACCCCGACAGGGTTTCACAGATGACGGCCGATAAGATCAGCTACCTTCAGAGTCGACTTCGCCAGAAAGGATTAAAAGAGTCCACAATCAAAGGGCACATGGCACACCTCCAGGCCGCGTTGAACTGGGCGGCACGCATGCAGATCATTGTTGTGACGCCCGCCATAGAAATGCCTAAGCGAGCAAAGAAGTCGAAGGTGATGAAAGGCAGGCCGATCACTTATGAAGAGTTTGAGCGAATGTTACAGAAGGCCCCTGGTATCGTACACGCCCACGCCGTCGATTCCTGGACCCACTATTTAAATGGAATGTGGTGTTCAGGTTTACGTTTAGAGGAGTCGCTGGAGCTTTGGTGGGACCGCGACGACCAGCTTTGTGTTGATACGACCGGCAGAAGGGTCAAGCTCCGCATTCCGGCCGACATGGAGAAAGGCAACGAGGATCGTGTTCTTCCGCTAGCACCAGAGTTTGAGGAATTTCTGTTGGCAACCCCTGGTAGTGCTCGCAGCGGTCGCGTATTCAAGCCCTCAGCAAAACGGATAGGAGCGACGCTGCCTAAAGCTCATCGAGTAGGGGAAATCGCTTCTGAGATAGGCAAGGCGGCTGGAGTGATCGTGGCGAGGAACGCTACCAAGACAAAGTTCGCGAGCCTTCACGACCTGCGTCGATCATTCGGGACGCGGTGGGCGACGAAGGTGATGCCGCCGATTCTGCAGATCCTCATGAGGCATGACTCAATTGAAACGACGCTGAAATACTATGTCGACCAGAATGCAGATGAGGCGGCAGACGTACTCTGGAAGGCGGTGGGTGGTAACACTTCTGGTAACAGTAGCGTAGAACCGTCTGACACATATAAAAAAAGCCCGCCGCAAGCAGAGCCTGCGAAAGGGCTTAACAAGTAGCGGCGAAGGGACTCGAACCCCTGACACGCGGATTATGATTCCGCTGCTCTAACCAACTGAGCTACGCCGCCAGAGTCACAAAACGCCATCTTAAGAGTGGGGCTGACCGGCATCAAGAGGTTTGCCGGGTGAGCATGCAAAGAGCCGTGGCTGCCAGTGACTGGGAGCATTTTCAGGGCATCGGCAAGGTATCGAATCGAATCGATTCAAAGCCGTCGGTCCCCTCGGTGACCTGAATCATCCCATCGAGCGGAACCCCGCGGAGCACCTGCGTCGTGGCCGATCCGGGCCAATCGATTTCAACCCGCGCGATTGAATCGGCCATGCCGAGACCGATTTCCTGCCGCAGCGGAGATCCGCCAAAACTGCTCACGCTGCCCACCGCCCGGTGCAGCGTTCGCTTTCCCTGCGGCGTGGTGACCGTCACGCGAATTCGCGCACCGACACCGTTGCGGTTGGATTGGGTACCTACGAGTTTGATGATTAAGAAACGGTTTCCGTGCCCGGGATTCTTGAACAGTACATTTCGATACTGATCGCCGGGGTAAAAACCTCCCAACTGGTGATAGATATCCTGATCGCCGTCGTTATCGATGTCGGCAAAGGCCACGCCATGCCCCTTTTGCAAATGTCCAAAGCCGCCCGAGGTGGTCACATTTTGAAATCGCTTGCCCCCGTCGTTGCGGAGCATCACATTCGGGACCAGCATTTTGTAGTTGGGTCGTCCGGTAGCCAGATAGATATCGAGAAAACCATCGTTGTCCAGATCGCCAAAATTTGCCCCCATTGGTAGGTAGGGATGATCGAGTCCCACCGCTGCGGCCACATCCGTGAAACCGCTTTGTCCATCGTTGCGGTAGAGGCGAGGCGAAACGCCCGAATGTTGCTGATCCCGATAGTCGGACACAATGTCGGCCAGTGTGCAATCGTAGGCAGCGACAAACAGGTCCAAATCGCCGTCGTTGTCATAGTCGAAGAACCACGAGGCGAAACTGGCGCCGGTCGGTTCGGCTACGCCGAGTTGGTCGGCTACGTCGGTAAAGGTACCATCCGCATTGTTGCGGTAGAGTCGATTTTTCCCCGCGTTCGAAACGTAGAGGTCCAGATCGCCATCGTTGTCGTAGTCGCCGGCGGTGACGCCTTTGGCGTAGCGATCGTTGGTGACCCCGGCACGGAGGGCGATATCGGTAAACGTGCCATCGCCATTGTTTTGAAACAGTTGCGAAGGATAGTCACCCGCGCGGGAGTTTTTCCGCAGTCGCGACTCGTTGCCGATGTACAGATCGAGATCGCCGTCGTTGTCAAAATCGCCCCAGACGGCGGCCTGCGTGGGACGCGCCGGTTCGGCCAGTCCCGCTTGACGGGTCACATCCGTAAACGTTCGGTCGCCATTGTTCCGCAGCAGCGAGTTGCGAATCTGGCCATCGTCCAGTAGCCACGCCCCGCGAAGCACCAGAATATCGTTGTCGCCATCGTTGTCGTAATCGGCAGCGATACAGTTCAAACCACCGAGTTGCGTTTCCACTCCCGAGGCGGCCGAATCGTCGTGGAACGGACCACCGGCCTGACGGCGAAAATACCGGAGCGGCCCGCGGGGATCGTAAGTGGAGGTGACAATATCGAGTTTTCCGTCACCATCGAAATCGTCGACGATCGCACCACCGCACAAGTTCTGCGTATCAACGCCGAGTTCCGGAGCGACATCTTCGAACCGCTTGATATCGAACTCGGAGCGAAACGCGGCGGGGGGAATCCGGTACGTCTCGGGGACCGCCTGGGGGTAATCGCCGATGGCCATGCTGACCAGATTCAAGAGCCACGCGGCCTCCAAGTCATCGGGTTGTAGTTTCAGTTTATCCAGCAGACTCCGTCGCGCTTCGCGTGCCGGGGCTTTTTCGCTGTGTACACCGCCCGCCTGGAGCGGAAAGATGCAGCAGTCGCGGT